>JBIQMD010000170.1:0-4989 GCA_044463725.1 Truepera radiovictrix | reverse complement strand
GACGGGCGCCATCCGCACCGACTTCTTCCCGAGCGAGGACGACAACGTGCTAGTACAGGGTGTGGAGAGCGACCCGCACGCCATGGGCTTCTTCGGCTACGCCTACTACGCTGAGAACTCGCAGCGCCTCACCGCCTTGGCCGTCGATAGCGGGCACGGGTGCGTGGCGCCAACCCCCGAGACGATCGAGGCGAACAGCTACACGCCGCTCTCGCGCCCGTTGTTCATCTACGTGAGCACGAAGTCGCTTGCCGCCAAGCCAGCCGTTACCGAGTTCGTGAACTTCTTCTTGGCGCCGGAGAACCGCGACTACATTGCGGGGACTGGCTTCGTCACCTACCCGCCTGCCGTTTACGACGCGGTGGCCGCCCGCTTCAAGGCGCGCGTGACGGGCACGGCGTTCAGGGACTTCCACCCAGGCGACAGCGTATTGGCCGCCGTCCAGGCGCGCGAGTGAAGCACGGCGGCGCTAGCGCACCATTGGCCTTGCGCGCCTCGGAGCGCAGGCGCGAGCGGCTGGTAGCCATAGCCCTCGGCGCCGCAGCGTGGGTGACGGTGCTAACCACCATTGCCGTAGTGGCGGTGCTCGCCCGCGAGACTTTCGCCTTCTTCACCGACCCGCTAGTCAGCGTCGTCGAGTTCTTCACTGGCGACCGGTGGACGCCGCTCTTCCTCGACAAGCACTTCGGCATCTCGCCGCTCCTGGCGGGGACCTTCCTCGTCACGGCGATCGCGATGCTGGTCGGAGTCCCCCTTGGCATCGCAAGCGCCATCTACCTCTCCGAGTACGCGACCCCGCCCGTTCGCAGGCGCGTGAAGGGCGTGCTCGAGCTACTAGCTGGTGTCCCTACCGTCGTGCTCGGCTACTTCGCGCTCCTGTTCGTCACCCCGTGGCTGCAATCGTTCATACCCGGCCTCAAGCTCTTCAACGCCCTCTCGGCCGGTCTCGTCATGGGGTTCATGATCCTGCCCATCATCTCGAGCCTCTCGTCAGACGCCATGGTCTCCGTGCCTGACTCCCTGCGTGAGGCAGGCTATGGCCTTGGCGCGAGCAAGCTGGACGTAGTCATCAAGGTCGTGTTGCCGGCCGCGTTCTCAGGCATCGTCGCCGCCGTCATCTTGGCGTTCGCCCGCGCCGTCGGCGAGACGATGATCGTCACCCTCGCCGCCGGGCAGCGGCCGATCCTCACCCTCGACCCGCGCGAGACGATCGCCACCATGACCTCGTTCATCGTGCAGGCGGCCACCGGCGACCAGCCGGCCGGCTCGCTCGCCGCGCGCTCCCTTTACGCCGTGGCGAGCGTGCTCTTCGTGATCACGCTCTTCCTCAACCTGGCGTCGCAGGCGCTCGTAAGGCGCTTCAGGGAGCGGTACGAGTGACCGCGGCCCGCGCCCGGCGCGCACGCGGCCGCCTGTTCTATGCGGTCGTCCTCACCCCGACCCTGTTGGCGCTCGCGGTGCTGGCGGCACTGATCCTCGATGTGCTCGGTGACTCCGTGTCATGGCAGGTCGTCGAGCCGGCTGGTAGCGGGGCGAGCTTCTCGTTCGCGGAAGGCTTCAGGCTTACAGGCAGTTGGGAGACCGTCGTGCGGCTCGAGCTTGGCGCGCGCGGCGAGTCGGCCGAAGCGATCGATGCACTGCTAGCCAACCGGGAGGAACGCCGCATCTTCGCGGCCCGCAACCGCGTCGAACTGATGTGGGCGGTCGACGGTAAGCCCCTGAGGTGGGTCGTGACTAGCAGCCGCGACAAGCTGATCTCCGATCACGCGCTCGTTGCCGGCACGAAGGAGCGCAAGGCCTTACTGGCCGAGCTTGGGCCAGGCCAGCACCTCTACCTCAACCAGTGGCTGGACGGCTCGTTCTTCGGGCGCAATACCTCGCGCTCGCCGCTGATCGCCGGCTTAGCGCCGGCCCTGCTCGGCACGTTGTGGGTGTTGGCGCTCGTCATCCTCATCGCCGTGCCGCTCGGTGTTGCCGCAGCTATCTACCTCGAGGAGTATTCGCAGGACACGCTTGCGGCGCGCCTCATCGAGGTCAACTTGCGCAACTTGGCTGGCGTCCCGAGCATCGTCTACGGCATTCTTGGTCTAGCGGTGTTCGTGCGTTTCATGCGGCTGGGGCCAGTGATCTTGGCGGCCGCGCTTACGCTCGCGCTGCTCGTCGTGCCCGTCGTCGTCATCGCGGCGCGCGAGGCCATCAGGGCGGTGCCCGCCACCATGCGTCAGGCGGCGTACGGGCTTGGCGCCACCAAGTCGCAGGTCTCGTTCCGCGTGGTGCTGCCTGCCGCCTTCTCGAGTATCGTGACCGGCGTGATCCTCGCCGTTGCACGCGCTCTTGGCGAGACGGCGCCTTTGCTCCTGATCGGGGCGGCGGCGTTCGTGCCGGGCCTGCCCAACGGCCCGATGTCGCAGTACACCGTCCTGCCCGTGCAGATCTACTCGTGGGTGGGGGAGAACAACCCCGAGTTCGCTCACGTAGCGTCTGCCGGGATCGTCGTGTTGCTCTGCGTGCTGGCGCTACTCTACGGGGTGGCGTTCTGGTTGCGGCGGAAGTTCGAGCGGCGCTGGTGAGCTACTTGCGCCCGAAGGGAAGAGCGTGAGCCAGGTACTACCTGACGACCACGAGACGGTGCGGACCGCCCCAGTGGCCGCCGAAGACGCCGTCGTCGAGATCGATTCTTTCAGCCTCTGGTACGGGGACTTCAAGGCCCTCAAGGGCATCTCGCTGACGGTTCCGCGCAATAGCGTCACCGCGCTGATCGGCGCCTCTGGCTGCGGCAAGAGCACGCTGCTGCGCAGCATCAACCGCATGAACGACTTGGTCGAGGGCGTGCGCACTGAGGGGCGCGTGCGCTACGAGGGTGAGGAGCTGTACGGGGCGAGCGTCGACCCTGTCGAGGTGCGGCGCCGCGTCGGGATGGTGTTTCAGAAACCCAACCCGTTCCCGAAGTCCATTCACGACAACGTCGCTTTCGGTCCGCGCCTGGCTGGCCGCCGCGGCGACCTCGGCGCCGTCATCGAGCGTGCCCTCAAGGACGCTGCCCTATGGGATGAGGTCAAGGACAAGCTGCAAGGCTCCGCGTTCGGCTTGTCTGGCGGGCAACAGCAGCGCCTGTGCATCGCGCGGGCGCTGGCGACTCAGCCGCAGGTGCTGCTGATGGACGAACCTACGAGCGCCCTCGACCCGATCGCGACCGATAAGATCGAACGCCTGATAGCTGAGCTGAAGGGGCGTTACACGGTGATAATCGTGACGCACAACATGCAGCAGGCCGGCCGCGTTTCCGACCGCACGGCTTTCATGCACCTCGGCACACTGGTCGAGGAAGGACCGACGGATCAGATGTTCACGGCGCCGCGGCACGAGTTGACGGAACGCTACGTCTCCGGCCGCTTCGGCTGAGCGCGAGCTAGTCTGGGGTGGCTACGTCCAGCCCGTTGACCACGTTCATCGCGTGCTCTGGGCCGTAACGGGCCACTAGTTCGACGGCGTCTGCTGCAGTGGAAACGACGCGCTCCACGAGGTCTGCCTCGGCTGGAGTGAAGCGGCTCAGCACCCAGTTCTCCGTCGTCCACCCGGCCGGCGGCCGCCCGACGCCTACTTTTACTCTCACGTAATCAGGACCGACGGCGCGCGAGATGTCGGTAACGCCGCGCTGTCCGCCACTGCTGCCGCCGAGCCTCACACGGAGCCTGCCGAGAGGCAGGTCTATGTCGTCGTGGACGACGACCATCTCGCCAGGCCTAATTGACCCACGAGTGAGGGCTGCCTGCACTGGGCGGCCAGACAAGTTCATGAACGTGAGCGGCTTGAGCAGCGTGCAGGCCACGGCAGTAAGCGTGCCAGGCGCCAACTTGGCCGTTGCCGCCTCACGCTCGACCCTGAACTGTGCCCCGTGACGCCTTGCTAGCTCGTCAATGACGAGGAACCCGGCGTTGTGCCGGGTTCCCGAGTAGCGCGGCCCTGGATTGCCGAGGCCGACTACGAGCTTGAAGCTTGGTGGGGACGCCTGGTCCACCCTCGAGGTCAACCCTCGTCCTGCTCCTCGGTAGCAGCGCCGATGACCTCAGGCTGCGTGACAGCTTCGCTTTCCTCGGTCTCTTCCACGACGCGCGGTGGCACGACGGCCACGATGGCAAGGTCGAGTTCGTCGAGGATGTGCGCTTCGCTCGGAAGCTTGGCGATGAGGTCCTTGACGTGCAAGCTATCGCCGACCGCCAGGGCGCTGACGTCCGCCTCTACGTGGTTGGGGATGAAGCGCGGCAGTACCGAGATCTTGACTTCGCGGCGTTGAACGTCTAGCATGCCACCTTCGCGCACGCCGGCGGCCGTGCCGACGAACTCGATGGGAACGTTCACTTCGAGGGGGCGGTTGGCGGTGACGGCGTAGAAGTCGACGTGCATGGGAATGCGCTTCCGCTTGTCCATCTGAACCTGCTTGACAACGACGGAACGTTCGGTACCGTCGATGACGAGGTCGATCAGGCTCGAGGTGCCCTGGGCGCGGAACGCCTTGTCGAAGTCACGCATGTCGACCGTGATCGACTCGTTGAATTCCTTGTTGTAGACGACCGCAGGGAGCTTCCCGGTGCGGCGCAAGTCAGCGGCCGTGCCCGGCGCGCGCTTTTCAGCGTTGATTCTCATGGTTCCTCCGGTGCGCACGGCTATCTCGCCGACGCGTTAGCAACTACTGATGCTACTCGGTAGCGCCCGCCCCTGTAAAGGTCGGGCGCGGACTTAGTTCTCGAAGAGGGAACTCACAGACACGTGATCGTGGACGTTGCGGATGGCCTGGGCGAGAAGGGGGGCCACGCTAAGCACCTTGATCTTGTCGTTCGTTGCGCCGAGCGGGATGGTGTCCGTGACGTAGATGCCGGTAACGGCCGGGTGGTCGAGGCGCTCCATGGCTGGTGGCGTGAAGACGGCGTGCGTTGCCGTTACGCGCACGTCAGGTTGCGCGCCGAGATTGAGAAGAGCCTCGATGCCACG
>JBIQMD010000169.1:0-5006 GCA_044463725.1 Truepera radiovictrix | reverse complement strand
CGCCCGCTCGAGGTAGCACAGGCCCGCGCTGAGGGTCAGCGCGACCTCCTCGACCGCCTCAACCGCCTCACCGGCCTTGACCTGGTGCTCGTCAGCCCATGGGGTGAGGTCCTGGCGCGCGCGGGGACGGGCGCATGGCGGCCGCAAGCGCCCAAGGCAAGCGCGGCGCCCGTTACGACTTGGCAGGAGGGCGCGGTGCGCCTCGGGGGGCGCCCAGCCCACCTCTACCGCGTCGAGGTTGGCGGCAGGCTCCAGGGCGTACTGCTCGCGTTCGAGGCGCCGGAGGCGGCGCGCCCGTGGCTGGAACTCACGCGCAGCTTCCTAACCGCCGCGGCGGCGGTTACCGCGTCGGAAGTGAGAGCAGTCGCGGCGGCGGGCGAGGTCCTCCTAACAGCGTGGCTGGCAGCGCCGAGCATCACCGCGCTAGCGCCGCGCCTCGCGGCCGCCGGGTTCAGCGCTGGCACGCCGTATCAGGTGGCCGTGGCTGACGGCGGCGCCAGCCACCGCGCCGCCGCGCTGCTACGCGAGGCGGGAGAGGACTACTTCCAGCAGCGCGGCGTCGCCGTGCTGGCAGGCAGCGAAGGCGCCACGGCAACGTTCGCCTTCAGTGTCCCAGGCGGCCAACCAAGCCACGAACAGGCCGAAGCGCTGATCGAAGCCGCCAACGCCGCGCTAGGAACGGCAGGCGGCGCGCGCATCGGCCTGAGCCAGGTCCACTCGACCCTCGCGGAGGTGGCAGAGGCCAACGAGCAGGCGCGCCTCGCCCTGGAGGGTGCGCCGCCGGGTGGCGGCCTCTTCTCGTTCGACGACGTTGACCCGATCGACGTGCTGCTCTCACGGCAACAACCCGGGCTCGGGCCACTGCAACGGCGCATCCTCGCCCCGCTGCTCGAAGCTGATCACCACGGCAAGCTCCTCGCCACCCTCACCGCCTACCTCGCCGCCCCGAACGACTTGAACGCCCTCGCCGCACAGCTCGGCTTGCACGTGAACACGCTGCGTTACCGCCTGAAGCGCATCGAGGAGCTAGTCGGCGCGCCACTCTCGAGCCCGAAGAACCTAGCGCGCCTGTGGCTGGCCACGCGCTACGTGGCGCACGAATAGGCCGCGCGCAGCGCCGCGAACTGCAGGGGCTATAGTCGCATCACATGAGCGGGCGTTGGAGCGCAGGTGGTGCGGTCGTCCTTGGCGGCGGCACGATGGGCCGCGGCATCGTGCAGCTACTCTTGCAGGCCGGGGCACCGGTGTTGCTTGTCGACCCTCTGCCTGGCGCGGCCACCGCGGCTAAGGCGAGCCTCGAAGAGACGTTCTCCAAGCTCTACGCGAAGGGCCGGCTTGAGGAGCGCCCAGAGCGACTCCTGGAGTGGCTAGCGGTTGCCGAGGAGTTGCCGCACGGCAACCGTGCGGAGTGGGTGTTCGAGGCGGCCCCAGAGGACCTCGCCATCAAGCGCGCCCTGTTCGCCGAGGTGGAGCGGCGCGCGCCAAGCGCTTACCTCGCTACGAACACGTCGACTCTCTCCGTGACCGCCGTGGCGGCGGCATGCAAGCGGCCCGAGCGCGTCGTCGGCGTGCACTTCTTCAACCCGGCCCCGCTCATGCAGCTCGTCGAGGTCGTGCCTGGCGCGCATACGCCGCCGGAGCTGACGGCGGCGGCGGTCGCCATGGCGCGCAGCCTCGGGCGCAGCCCGGTCGTGGCGCAGGACCGGCCGGGTTTCATCGTCAACCGCCTCGCGCGGCCTTTCTACCTCGAGGCCATCCGGTTGGCCGCGGAGGGCGCAGACGTCGCCACCGTCGACGCGGCCATGCGAGCAACGGGCTTCCGCATGGGGCCCTTCGAGCTCCTTGACCTCATCGGGCTCGACGTGAACTTGGCCGCCAGCACCAGCGTTTACGAAGGGTTCTATCAGGAGCCGCGCTACCGCCCGCACCCCATGCAGCGCGCGCTGGTGACGGCAGGCAGGCTCGGGCGCAAGACGGGGTGGGGGTTCTACCGCTACGAGGCCGGAGAACCCGTTGCGCCCGCGAGGTCGGAGCCGGGCGCGGCGGCCCTGACGGCGCCCGCCGCCAGGCTCCCGAGCGCGCACGTGCTCGGCTCCGGGCCGGTTGCCGCGTGGCTACGCACGCGCTTCCTCGCCGTGCCGCCCTCTGCCGCAGCTGACCTAGTGATCGACGCTCGCGTTGCAGCGGACTCGACCACCGCTGAGCGCACGCCCGACCTCACCCTGTGCTGGGCAAGGACGGCGCCGGCGGAGGGCGTAGGTTTCAGCGTCGTGCCGCCGCCCGCACGCCTAGCTGCCGAGAGTACGACCGTCGAGCTCCTCGCGCCCACCGGGCCAACTGGCGAGCGGGTACGTGGGTTGCTCAACGCCGCCGGACTCGTCACGCTCGTGGTGCCGGATCAGCCTGGCGGGGTGGCGTTCCGGCTGGTCGCTGGGCTCATCAATGAGGCGTTCATCGCCCTAGCGGAAGGCCTGGCCGACGCCGCCACGCTCGACCTCGCCATGCGCCTCGGCGTGAACTACCCGGAAGGACCGCTAGCGTGGGCGGTCGAGTTGGGCTTGGCAGACGTGATGGCTGGGCTCAACGCCCTGCAGCGTGAGTTCGGGTTGGAGCGCTACGCACCTAGCTCGCTCCTGCGGCGGCATGTGACCCACGGCACAAGCCCGCTGGGCGGCTGAGATGCGGCCGCTACCGCCAGGCTTCGAGGCTAGCCACGAGATCCTCGTGACCCCCGCCATGACCGTCGATTTCGAGGACCGCACGGACGCGCGCCTCGGGCAGCTCCACGCGGTTTACGCCACCTACTGGCTGGTCAAGCACATGGAGTTGACGAGCCGCAAGCTCATCCTGCCGTTCCTCGAGGAGGGTGAGGACGGCATCGGCCACGCCGTCAGCGTGCGCCACTTGGCGTCCGCACTGCCAGGCATGCGCGTGACGCTAACGGCGCGCTGCGAGCACGTGACAGGCAACCGGGTTCACGCCACCTGCGTCGCCGTCAACGAGCTAGGCGACGTCGTCGGGGAGGGCACCACCGTCCAGGTAGTCGTGCCAACCAGTGTGCTCGAGCGCGGCTTCGCGCGGCTGCGGGAGCGCTTCGCGGCCGCACAAGCCGCCGCGGACGAGCGAGAACGATGATCGGGGCGCGGCAAGACTAACGCGCGCGTTGTGTTTCCGGTTGTGCCGCTCGCCGCACGCTAACTGCGTGGCAGCCGTATAGTCGCGACCAGGAGGTCCAGGTGGGCAGAGTACATCTACTCGGCACGGGCGCGGCCCTATCCGGCAAGGAGAGGACGACGACCATGCTTGCCCTCGAGGGCGACGCCACGCTGCTAATAGTCGACTGCGGCGGCGACGCCGCGCAAAGGCTGCTGGCGCAGGACCTCGACCTCACGAAGGTCACCGGGTTGATCGTCACGCACGAGCACGCGGACCACGTCGGCGGTTTCGCACTTCTGATGGAGCGCCTGTGGCTGGCGGGCCACAAGGGCGACTTTCACGTCTACGGCATTCAGCCGGCGTTGGACCAGGCTCGCAGGGTTCACGACGCCTTCGACACCTCGACCTGGCCCGGCTACCCGAACATCGTTTACCACTCCGTGCCGCTCGTCTCAGGAGCCAAGGTCGTGACCACGCCCGACTTCTCGATCACGGCAGTCCCTGGCGACCACTCGGTGCCGTCATGCGGCATCAGGGTGACGGACCTCGGCAGCGACGGGGTGCTCACCTACTCAGCGGACTCCGCGCGCTCCGAGCGAGTGGTCGAGGCTGCCCTTGGCTCGGACCTGCTGCTGCACGAGGCGAGCGGAGCCCACCCCGGCCACTCCAGCGCCGCGGACGCCGCCAAGGTAGCAGCGGCGGCGCGAGTCGAGCGCCTCGTGCTGGTTCACTTGCCGCCGATGGCGGACGACGGCGAGGCAACGCTCGCAAGCGCCCGCGAGCTGTTCCCCGCCACGGAACTCGGGCGCGACGGGGCCGTCTACTACTTCTAGGACCTCTACTTCTAGGACCTCGCGGGCGGACGCCGCGTGCTAGTAGCCCGCGCCCGGTATTAGTTCGGCGCCAGGGTTAACCGCGGCGCGTTGCCGCTGCAACGCCTCCAACGCCGTGAGGCTCAATCGCAGTAAGTCTGACACCCGCGTCTCAGCCAAGATGTCAGGCACCCGCCAGTAGTCGAACCCGGCGCCCTCCGTAAGCGTCAGGCGCTCTAGCGGCTCATCGATGGCCGCGAGGTAGATGTGGAAACGTCCGCGCCAGCCGTCGAACACGAGCAGGGGACGGTAGTGGCGCACCGTGAAGCCGATCTCTTCAGCCACCTCGCGCAGCATGCCCGCCTCCGGCGACTCGCCTGCGTCCATGCCACCGCCGAACAGCGACCACTGGTCAGGGGCATCAATTCCCGGTTTATCGTCCCGCAGCTGCAGGAGGACGCGCCGGTCGGGGTGGAGTAGCACTGCTCCGGCCAAGGCGCGACGCCCGTCAGGCAGCCGGTGTTCGGGCTCGGGAAACGCGCTCACAAGGCTTCTAGGTATGTGTAGCCGACGAGCTCGCGGTCGTACATCTCGAGGAACTCCTTGACTTCCTCTGCCGTGATGGCCCCCGCTGCCCTCAACTCCTCAGCTTGGCGCTGCACCGCCGCGTGAAGTTCCGGCGTCTCGTAACCCATGTTGTGGATCACGCGCCTTGCCTTCTGCCCCTCGATGTAAAGCTCGAGTTCGGCGCCGTCTGAACCGAGACGCACGTGTGCCTCGTTGACGCGCCCGAAGAGGTTGTGGGCGTTCGCCAGCACGTCCTGATAGGCGCCGGTTAGGAAGACACCGAGGTAGTACGGCTCACCCTGCCGCAGATCGTGCACCGGCAGCGTGGAGCGCACGTCGCGCAAGTCGATGAACCTCTCGATCTTGCCGTCCGAGTCGCACGTTATGTCTACGAGCGTAGCGTTGCGCGTCGGCCGCTCGGCGAGGCGCTGCAACGGCACGATCGGGAAGAGCGTCTTGATGGCCCAGTGG
>JBIQMD010000168.1:0-5016 GCA_044463725.1 Truepera radiovictrix | reverse complement strand
TCGTCTTCCACTCCGGGCGTTCCCGGACGACCAGGACTCGCATGACGTTATCGCGTTGGCGTAACGCTGCTTCGATGGTCTTAGGGCTTTCGCCGGTCAGGTGTAGGCGATAGATGAGAAAGTAGCCCTCGTTGCCTTTGCGGATCGGGTACGCCAGACGGCGCATTCCCCACTCGTCGACAGAGAGGATCTCACCTCCCGCGCGCTCGACTTGGAGCGTAACGGCGTCTTTCTCCGACTGGACCTGCTGTTCGCTCAGGCTTGGGTCAAGGATGACGTTGAGATCGTACTTAGCGGTGCTTGACATGTGCACCTCCTTCCAGGCTGGTGGCCCTCGGTCTCGTGAGAGACGCGCGGAGTGCTCACCTCACGCGGTTGCGTTCGGAGCGACACGACGCGCCAGGCCGACCTTCGGCCTGCGCTCGCCTTCCCCAGCATCGGCTCGCCACCACGCACGTCTTGGGCTAGCCAGACTAACGCGCGGCAAATAAAGAGTGTAGCACAGCTCGCGCCTGGCCTCCGAGCCGTGGCCTGCAAGCTACTCCGAGGTGCATGGCTGCGCGACTACTGCCAGGTCCAGCCGACCGCCAACTGGTCGGGCGCCAGGGCGGCTCCGGGCCCGCTCGCGCTCTCGTAGGAAACGACTGGGTAGAAGAGCGCGGGCAACTGTGGCCGCGTGGGGTGGAACGAGCCCTGGTCGATGACGATCAGCGCGGCCTCTGCTGACTGCAGCACGATCGAGAGGTGGTCGGCGTTGTGAACGGGCAGGTTGCCAGCCGCGACGAGCGCGCGCTTGGAGCCGTGGGACTCGTTCAACTGGGCGGCGCTTGGGCGGCCTCGCAGCGCGGGCGGTTGGACGGACGGACCCGTCACCACGCGCACTTTGCCCGTGGCGGCATGGGCGGGGGCGTACGCGACACCCGAGACGACGATGGTGGCGGGGCCAGGGTTGACCACCATGAGTTCGGCGTATACCCCCGCAGCGGGCGATGAAGAGAGGTGCACCTGCAAGTTCGCGGGGTTGGCCGGCAGTTCCATGACCCGCACGGCCCCTAGCTGATGGTGTGCCTCGGCGCCGGACCGGCAACGGGCGACCGCAGTTGAACCCAAGTTGCCAGCGGGCAGCTGGCCCGTCAAGCGGGTGGTCGGTAGGGCGTAACCGATGCCTGGATCGGAGTCGGTTACGGTAACGGCGGCGCCCGTGAACTCGATTTCCTCGCCAGCGCCACGCAGGATGAGGGCGGCAAGGGGGTCGTTTGGCGTGCAGGCGTGCCCGTAGAGCGTGAGGCTCCCGCTGGTGGCGCTGCCCCAACCGAGGTAACTACCAGCGCTTAGTGCGGCCTGGGAGGGCGTGTGTTCGTCCGACCACGGGGGCAGGGCAGTGGCTTGTAGAGATACTCCGGCTAGTTTTTGCCGCACCACCGTCCAAGGGTTGGATGTGGCGAACGGTAAGCCGTGCAGGGAGCGGCCAACCCAGTAAGGCGGCGCCGGCAGCCACCGCGGCAACGTGGCGGCGCCGACCCACAACTCAGCGAAGGCCAGCAGGGCCACGCCGACGCCGAGCACGAGCGCGGCGGCGACGATGGAACTACCAACGCGTGCGTACTTGCCTAACCGCACGCCCGGACCGCCCCTCATGGCAGGGTGACGTGGTCGGCGCGCCACGCTCCGAACTCGCCGACGCCGCAGAGGACCTGTAGGTCGGCCAGCTGCGTTACGAGGCTGAGCTGGGCGAAGGCTAGGTCAGCTCGGTAGCTCACGGCGTGGAGCTCGAGAACCGGGTCGTCGAACGGTTGGGCGGCCAGTGCCCTGGCGGAGTCGAGGTCGATCGCGTCCGGGTGAACGTCGAGAGCCAGCCACAGGAGTTGCGCCTCTGCGTTCTCGACGTTAGCAGCCGCATCGGCGTATGCGCGCAGCTGCGCCGCAGCTTCTGCCGTTAGTTGAGCGAGTTCGGATGCCAGCGCATCGTTTGCCTCTTCTAGTGCCGTGGCATGACCTCGTGGCATCACGCCGCGACTTACGGGCGGCCAGCTCAGCGCGAGAGCCTGCTCTGCGCCGCCAAGGTGCGCCGTGGCGCTGAACTCGCCGGACACGGGCCAACCGTCCGGCACGGCCAAGCGCAGTGCGACCCCAAGCTGCGCTTGAGTGCCCGCCGGGCCCGCACCATACGCGCCGAACCCTCCCTGGTAGCCAACGTTCCCGAAGAGGTTCACCTCCAGCTCGGTCGTGCGGTCGAGCGCTAACCCGAGTAGGCGCTGATCGAAGCGTAGGCGGGCCGCGCTGGCCTCCGGTGAGTTGGCTAGGCAAGCGTCGAGCGTTGGCGGTGCTTCGTCTAGTGCCTCGATGGTCGCGGCGAAGCTCGGGAGCGGCAAGTCCGCGGCGGCGGTGCCGAGCGTGCGGGCTAGTTCGCGGCGCAGCTCGACAGCATTGCCCGAAGCGAACTCGGCGAGGCTCGCTACGCTGCGGTAAAGCGCGAGTAGCTCACGGTCTTGCGGCGCGACGTGCAGGGCATCGGCCATGGCGGTCGGCGGCCGCCACACCTCGGCCGCGAACCTGGTGGTGGCCGCGGTGGCCTCATGCTCGAGTTCCTGAGTCAGCGCGAGCGACAGGGCGGTTAGGACGAATTGGGCGCGAGCGGCAGTCACGGCGGCGTTTGCGCGGGAAGCTAACGCGGCCTCCCGGTGAGCCTGCATGGCAGTGGTCGGCGCTGCGAGAGAGCGGTAGATGGGCACCTCTGCGCCGAACTCGAGGCCCAACCCGAGGGCGCCGTAGTCGTGCCACGCGAGCCTTTCGGTAAGGGAGACGGAGGGCAGCCCGGCAAGCAACGCAGCGTGAGCCATGCCGGCGAGGGCGTCGGCCTCGGCAATCAGTGCCGCTGACGGGGCGTAGGCCGAGTCGAACAGCGCCAACCAACGGCCGAAGGGGTTGGGAGCTGCCGGAGCGGCGACCCTGGCCAGCGCACCGGGCGGAGCGTCAGTTTGCGCTGTAGCTAACGCGGGCAGCGTGCAGAGGGTGAACCACACGCCAACTTGAACGCCGCCCCGCAGGCAAGCGCGCAGCGCGGGCCGGGCCCCCTCAAGGGGCGCCATGCGCAGGGCCCTCGAATTGGTAGGTGGCGACGACTCCGGGTAGGTAGTACTGCTCGCCAGCTAGCCGCACGATCGGTAGTAGGCCGAGGGTGACGGCCATGCGCTCGCTGCCCTGCCCGTCGTCCGGGCCGATGGCCAGCGCCAGGGTCGCGGCGCCGCCTGGTTGAATGCTGACCAAGCCCTCGCCCCGGGCGGCCCGCAACTGCGGCCACGCTGCGGGCGAGGCGAGCTGGTAGGCGACCGCGTCGTTCACTCTTCTAAGCGAGAACGTGTGACTTAGCAACTCGAGCTGTGCGGGGTTGGCGCTCAGGCTCATGACGGTGAACGGCGCCGCTGCACCGTTCTCGAAGGTGAACTCGGCGATAGTGGTGTCGTGCTGGGCGTAGCCGTTCGGGGTCGTAGCGCCAGTCTCCTCGAGCCACGGGGTGCGTGAGCCGTAGCTGAGGGTCAGCCCTGCATCCGAATCCAGGGGCATGGCGTCCGTGACGGGATTGAGAGTAACGAGCAGCAGCCCACTCCACTCGCCTTCGCCGCTTCTTGCGCTGACGGTAACCGTGGCACGGCATGTCTCTTCACCCAGCAGGATTGCGGGTAGGCGCCAGACGTCGAAGCGGGTGTTGTAGAGCTCGCCGACGCTGAGGCAGGCGTCGTCCGAGGAGGCCGCGAACCCTGTTGGGTCCGTGAGTCCGGGGTTGGCGACAACCATGACTATCTCGCCAGTCGAGCCCGGCTCGAGATCCTGGTAGTGAATGCCGACCACTGGAGTGGCGGCAAGGACCGCGGTCGTCAAGGCGCAAAGGGCGCTCAGCGCCACCACCTTGAGGAGCGACCGAGGTACTAACCTACGGCGGCGTGCTGCGTTGGGGAGCTCGTGCATGTTTCTCCTTCCGAGCATCGGGGGGTGGTGGGCCTCAGGTTAGGCCCACCACCGTCGTCGTGCCTAGAGCGGGTTGGAAATCGTGTTGTAGCGGTAGTAGCGGGTTTCGGTCGTGCCGCTGTCGCTACGGCCGGTTCGGGAGGTCGATCCGTCGCTGTACACGGCTAGTTCGTGGGCCACGTAGGTGGCGAGTTGGCGCATCGCGCCGCGGTAGAGCTTCACGCGTGTGCGGGGAGCGACGGTTATCTCCATGGTGTCCTGTGCAGCGCACTTGTATACGGTGCCGACCGTGAGGCTAAGGGAGGAGGAGATGCCGACGCCGCCGCTTGTCAGGACGTGCGTGCACTCGTCGCTGTAGGTGAAGGTGTACTTGACGTTCATGGTGGACGAGTTGACGTATTCCCGCGCGAGCGCGTGGCTGAGTTGAGTGGGCGCATAGTGCTTGGAGCTGGTGATCTCCCATACGTAGCCCGTGAGCTTGGGTGGTTTGGCCGGCTTAGGGTCGGCCGGCTCTTCGGGAGGGCAGTTGAAGCAGATGCCCGCCGTGACGTTCACGAGCTCGAGCGCACTGACTGGCGCGAGGTCGGCTGCTGCGGTCGCCGACTGGACGGGGCTGGCGAGGAGCATGAGCAAGAGGGTGCTTGCGGTCCATAGGGCGAGGCGTTTGACTGGTACTCCGAGCATGGTTACTCCGATCGGGTAGCTAGGGGCTTCAGGTTGGCTGCGGTAACCGACTTGCACCCCCCTTTAGCCCCGCAACGCCCGCCATGCCTGCGCTGGTCAGGCAGGCGAACACCCCGACCCAGTCCCCGTAAGTCAAGTACGGGGTCGAGCCGGTCCCGAGCCTCGTCATGGCGCTCAGCACCACGGCCTCTCCAAGCTCGGAGAGGACCGCGAACCGCCCGGCCGGGTCTATGAGGGCACTTGGTCCGCCATTGGAGGCGAAGGCCAACCACATGCCGCTCTCGACCGCGCGGAGTTGCGCCACGCGTAGGTGTTGAAGAGGAACGTCGCTTCTGGCGGCGAAAGTGTCGTCCGTGAGAACGGCGA
>JBIQMD010000167.1:0-5021 GCA_044463725.1 Truepera radiovictrix | reverse complement strand
AGCTGGATGTTCATCGTGAAGCGCACGTCTTCGCTGACGAGCAGGGAGCCGGCCTCGAGGATCTGGTTCCAGGTGAGGCCCCAGTCGGTGCGGTTGATCTTGCCGGAGGCTTCCGCCATCAGGCGCTGGTTGCCCCACGGGTCCGTGACGAAGTCGCTGACGTCGGCCTGGAAGGTGGCGGGCTTCGTGATGCCCTTGATCGTCAGGACACCCTCGAACACGATCTGGTCCCCGCGCTTGACCACGTTGGTGGACTCGAACTTGATGACCGGGAACTCCTCTGTGGTGAAGAAGTCGGCGGAGCGCAGGTGCGCGTCTCGGTCCTTGTTGCCGGTGTTGATGCTGGCTGCGTCGATCTCGGCCGAAACGTACGTTGGTTGGCCGTTGTCGTCGACTTCAGCCTGAACGGTGAAATTCTCGAAGCGACCGCGTACGGTGGCGATGCCCATATGGCGGACTGCGAACTCAACGCTGCTGTGAGACGTGTCTAGACTTAGGCTCATCTTGGAACTCCTTGGTTGTGATTTGGGTGTGGCAACGGGCTCGTTCTCTTGGAACGCCCTTGCCTTGACAAAGAACATAACATCGAGTGCTCTAGAATGTCAAGTGCGCTAGGCTTCTGAGTGCTCAGTGTGCTAGAGTGCTGTTATGAACGCTAAGGTCGAAGCGAACCACACCTACTGCCCTGTCTACGACTCGATCGAGTTGCTTCAGGCGAAGTGGGTGCTTCACATCGTTCGCGCGCTCCTTAAGGCTCCTCACGGCTTCAACGAGCTTAGCCGCGCCGTTGGCGGCGCGAACACCACTACCCTCGCCCAAAGGCTGGAGCAACTCGAGCACCTTGGCCTGGTAACCAAGACGGTCGAGTCGACCATGCCACCCAAGACCCGCTATGAGCTTTCAGAGGCTGGCCGCGAGCTTCACTGTGTCATCGCCGCGATCGACACCTGGGCTCAGCGCTTCATGCCAGCCTGCCAGGCGCACGGCGCAGAGGCCGAGCGAGCGTCCTAACGGCGCACTGTGCTATACCAGTGAGCGTCCGCGCCGACTCCCGGCTGGCCAATCAGGCCACATCGAGTCGCGCCCGTCTCAACGTTTCGGTGCACTCTGCGTCTGAAGCCGCTGTTTACGACGCGCCGAACGCTTCCCGGCGACCGCCGTCCCCGAGTCACCTGACTCCTATTCCGGACGTGCCTGAAGTCTCCAGTTAACGAAGCAACCAACGTCGAGCGGGTCCGGGATCGGCACCCCTTTACGCACGTTCTCGCGTGTCCCGTCCTTGTCAGTTCTGAAAGGATCACTCATGCCACACGACGCCAAGTCGTTCGCACGCCCGCTCGTCGCGGGCCTCCTAGCCCTAACACTGTTGCTTGGGAGCTTCGCCAGCGCGCAGGAAGCAACCTGCGGCGGTTACGACGAGCCGATAGTCTTCGCTGAACTCGATTGGGACAGCGTTCAAGTACTGAACAACATCGCCCGCTTCGTTCTAGAAGAGGGTTTCGGCTGCGCCACTGACTCCATCCCAGGGTCGACCGTCCCCATGTACCGCGGCGCCGTGCGCGGCGACATCGACGTGGTGATGGAAGTCTGGCTGGACAACGTGCCCGACTTCTGGGTGCCAGCCGTTGCCGCCGGTGACGTGCTCGAGCTGGATGCGGTCTTCGATGACGCCATCCAGGGCTTCTACGTCCCGCGTTACATGGTCGAGGGTGACGCCGACCGCGGCATAGCAGCCACGGCACCGGACCTACGAAGCGTTGCCGACCTACCCAAGTACGCGAGCCTCTTCCGCGACCCAGAACAACCAGACAAGGGCCGCTTCTACAACTGCATCATCGGTTGGCGCTGCGAGGAGCTGAACAACGTCAAGCTCGCCGCTTACGGGCTCACAGACGACTTCACGAACTTCCTCCCGGGAACGGCCATCGCCCTGGCGGCCTCGATGGAGAGCGCCTACCTCCGCGGCGACGCTTGGCTCGGCTACTACTGGAGCCCTACCTGGGTTCTCGGCAAGCTTGACATGATCCGCCTCGAGGAACCCCCCTATACGGACGCGTGCTGGGCCGAGATCGAAGCTAACGTCGAGACCCCGCAAGACGCCACGGAGGCCTGCAGCTACCCGGCTTCCACCGCCGTGATCGCCCTCGGGAAGAACTTCAAGGACCAAGCCCCAGCCGCGTTGGTCGCCTTCCTCAACGCCATTGACACGCCGTCCGCCATGATCAACAAGCTCCTCGCTCACATGCAGGAAACGGACGCAACCCCAGACGAGGCCGCCCTTCACTTCCTCCGGACCGAACCGGAGGTGTGGATTGGCTGGCTCGAGACCGCTGGCCTCGACCCGGCCGTTGCAGAGCGCGTCGCGACCGCGCTGAAGTAGGCCCTGAGCGATGGGTAACCTACTAGCAGGCAGTTTTCCGGACGGCTGGCGCGTTCCGCTGAGGGAGTGGACGAACTCATTCGTCAACTGGCTCGTCGCGAACTACGGTGACTTCTTCCGCAGCATCACGGACAGCCTCCTCTTCGTGCTCGTTCAGGTGGAGCGTTTCCTCAACTGGCTGCCGTGGTGGTCAGTAGTGGTGCTCGTTGGCCTGCTCGTGTGGCACGCGAGCGGCAAGCGCGTTGCACCGGCGGTCCTGCTCGCTGGACTGCTGGTGCTAGTCGGAGCGTTCGGCCTGTGGCCGCAGCTCGTGACCACGCTCGCCATCATGGTCGTCGCAACCTCGGCGACGGTGCTGATCGGCATCCCTGTCGGTATCGCTCTGGCGGGCAGCGACCGACTCAAACGCTGGGTCCAGCCCGTGCTAGACGGCATGCAGACCATGCCGAGCTTCGTTTACCTCGTGCCGGTGGTCATGTTCTTCGGCCTCGGCAACGTAGCTGCGATCTTCGCCACCTTCGTTTATGCCGTGCCGCCCGTCATACGGCTAACGGACCTCGGCCTGCGCCTCGTCGACGAAGAAGTCGTCGAGGCCGCAGACTCCTTCGGGGCGTCCGAGCGGCAACTCCTGTGGTGGGTCCGCGTTCCGCTAGCGGTTCCCACCATCATGGCCGGCATAAACCAGACGATCATGATGGCGCTCGCCATGGTCGTGGTGGCGTCCATGATCGGCGCCCGCGGGCTCGGTCAGGAAGTCCTGCGTAGCCTGCAACGAGGTGACGTCGGCCTCGGGCTGGAGGCGGGCCTCGCCATCGTCATCCTGGCGATCATCATGGACCGCGTGACCGCCGGCTACGGCAAGCGCGTGGAGACCAGCGAGAGGGCAGGCTGACATGGCGTTCATAGAGGTACGCAACCTCAGCAAGGTCTTCGGCCCCCAAGCCGCGAGCATCCTGCCTCAACTCAGTGAAGAGTTCAGTAAGGAGGAGGTCCTCAAGCAGACCGGCCACACCGTCGGGCTGTACGACGTTTCCCTAGACATCGAACGCGGCGAGACCTTCGTGGTCATGGGGCTCTCTGGCAGCGGCAAGTCGACGCTCATACGCTGCCTCAACCGCCTGATCGAACCAACGACAGGCAGCATCAGGCTCGGCGACGTCGACGTGCTCGCGCTCGACGCTCACGGGCTGCGTGACGCCAGGCGGCGGCGCTTCGGCATGGTCTTCCAGCGCTTCGGTCTGCTGCCGCACCGCACGGTGCTCGAGAACGTCGCGTTCGGGCTGCGCGTCAGGAACGTCGGCAAGGAGGAGCGCAGCGAGCGAGCCCGCCACTGGATCGACGTCGTCGGCCTCTCCGGTTACGAGAACTCCAGGCCACAGGCGTTGTCTGGTGGCATGCAGCAGCGCGTTGGCCTCGCCCGCGCCCTCGCAACCGACCCGGACGTGCTCCTCATGGACGAGGCGTTCAGCGCGCTCGACCCGCTGATCCGCCGCGAGATGCAGGACGAGCTGATGCGCATCCAGCGGGACCTCAAGAAGACCATCGTCTTCATCACGCACGATCTTGACGAGGCCCTGCGCCTCGGTGATCGCGTTGCGATCCTCAATCACGGCCGCCTCGTGCAGGTGAGCACTCCGGCCGGCATCGTCCTGAGCCCGGCCACGGACTACGTCCGCGCGTTCGTCGAGCACGTGAACCGCGCCCGCGTGCTTCGCGTCAGGCACATCATGGAAGACGCGAAAACCGTCTCATTGACCCAACGCGGTTCCGACGTGACCAACCTGCTTCTCGCCAGCAACGGCCTTGCCGCTTTCGTGCAAGACGCCCATGGCCGCTACCAAGGCACCGTCTCGTTCCACGATGCCGGGCAGAACCCAGACCGCCCGGTAGCTGAGCTGTTGCGCGAGGAAGCACTGACCTTGGCCGCAGACATGCTCCTCGAGGACGCCATGGAGCCGCTTGGCGACAGCCAATTGCCTGCCGCTGTGGTGGGCGACGATGGTCGGCTGCTCGGAATGCTCAGGCCCCGCACCGTGCTACTGGCGATGGGGGCGAACCGCGTGGCGGATAGCTTCACGTCCGAACCAAGCCCAGAGAGACAAGGAGCTGGGCAGCCCAACCCAGTTGAAGCATCGAATCCTGCCTGAGGGCGGCCGGCGATGCATTACGAGGCGTCCAGCATCGCGCGCGACGGCCCGCGCTCCTTGCGTGAGGCATGGTCTCGCTGAGTCGACGCACGCTCAGAACAACTTCACGCGCTCACCGCCGTTAACGGCCACGACGCTGAAAGTCTGCAGGGCGTAAGGCGCCACCGGCATGAGTTCGACGAAGAGCTCGAGGCGCCCGAGTTCGGTTGGTAGGTTCCACGCCGCGCGGCACGGCCGGTCGCAGTCCGGGGCAGCGCCCGTCCTGGTCGGCCGTAGTTGGCCGACGCCGATCAGCGCCTGCCTGATGTACGCCACGCGGCGGGCCAGCGGGAAGTCCAACTCCACGTTCTCCGCGAACAGCCCGTCGAACCTGGGTTCCTGCCAAGCCGCGCCGCCCGCCGCCACCGCCCTTACGAACTCGTCTATCGCGGCCACGGCGGCCGTAGTCTCTGGCCAGGGCGCGAGCGTCTTCTTGGACTCATGATTGGCTGCGA
>JBIQMD010000166.1:0-5036 GCA_044463725.1 Truepera radiovictrix | reverse complement strand
AGTGCCCGCCGGGTAGTAGGCCGACGCCTCCTCACCGTTGATGGTCCGCCACGGGAAGAGCGCTCCGGCCTCGTCCATGACTCGCGCCCTGCGCCGCGCGGCAGGCAGCATGGCGTGGCGGAACGACAGTGCTCCCCTCGCCAGCTCTGGTCGCGTGTGGATCAGGTAGGGGAGGACGTAGATCTCGGTGTCCCAGAAGTAGTGTCCCGAGTAGCCGCTGCCGGTCACGCCCTTAGCGGCGACACCCCGCCCATCGGCACGCGCTGCCGCCTGAGCCAACTGGAAGAGGCTCCAGCGCAGCGCCTGCTGCACGGCAGGCTGGTCCGCGACTTTCACGTCCCCGTCTGACCAGAACTCCTCGAGCCATGACGCCTGCGTGGCGAACAGTTGTGTCAGGCCAGCGGCGCGCGCGTCGTCTAAGGTCGTGTGGCACGCCTTGATGAGGGCAGGGAGTTCATCGGCGCGGCCGTCATGGTACGCCACGAACTTGTGCAGCGTGACGCTAACCCCGCGCTTCGCCGCCATCCGGAAAGTCACCTCCGTCGCGGTTGGCGAGGTGCTGGTACGTGCCTCATGACTGGCACCCGTTACGTGCTGGTCAACCATCGAGGCGAGACCTAATGCGGAGTGGCGCGTTGCGTGAGCCAGGAAGGTGCGCTCGCCATCCTGGCCGTGACGCTGCGGGGTTAGCGCGCCGCGCATGTCCTCGGCCCGGCGCGGGTCAAAGCCCGTAGCACCGAGCACCGTTGCCTCGGCCTGGCGGTCCACCAGCAGGGACGTGATCGTCACGTCGGCGTCGGCGTCGAGCAACGTGACGCTGTACTCCATCGCGGCCAGATGCTTGTCACTGAAACTAACGAGCCTGCGCGAGGAAACGGCCACCCGTTGACCGCCCGGCGTACTCCAAACTAGTCGGCGTTCGAGGGTGCCAGCCCGCATGTCGAGGGTGCGCCGGTAATCGTCGAGCATGGCGGTGTCCAGGTCGAGGGTGTGCGGGCCGACTTGCAGGCGGATGGTCTTGGCGTCCGGGAGGTTGAGGATGGTTTGGCCGACCGTCGCGAAGCCGTAAGCCGCTTCGGGGTACACGATGGGCCAGGTCTCGTGGAAGCCGTTGATGAACGTGCCGTGCTCGTATGCGGGACCGCCCTCCTCGTCGTTGCCGCGCAGGCCGAGGTAGCCGTTACCTAACGCGAAGAGCGTTTCGGAGTGGCCGCGTTGCGCTGCGGCTGGTCGCTCGAGTTCCACCAGGCGCCACTCGTCAACGGGGTAGCGGCGGCGGTCTAAGGGTGAGCGGGAAACGGCGGCCGCTAGCGGCGCTAGGTCGGTAACGACGACGTCGGCGCCCGCCGCCGCCAGCGCGCTGACGCCAGCGCCACGGTCGACGCCGACCACCAGCCCGAAACCACCTGCGCGGCCGGCAGCGACGCCCGCGATGGCGTCCTCAACCACGACTGTCTTGGCAGGGTCGGCGTCCAGGAGGTGCGCGGCCGCGAGGTAGGTGGCCGGCTCCGGCTTGCTCGCAAGTCCTTCTGCAGCAGCTGTTACGCCGTCCACGACCGTTCGGAAGCGATCCGTTAGGCCCGCTGCCGCCAACAGGCTGGCGGCGTTCCGCGAGCTAGACACCACTGCAACGCGCGTGCCGTGGGCAGCCAATGCGTCGAGCAGCGCCAACGAACCCGGGTACGGCGCCACGCCCTCCTCCACGAGGATGCGTCGGAACTCGAGGTTCTTAAGGTTCCCGAGGCCGCAGATCGTGGCCGCAGTGGGCGCGTCATCTGGCGTTCCGAACGGCAGCTCGAGCCCGCGTGATTGCAGGAGTTGCGCGACGCCCTCGTAGCGCTGCTTGCCGTCGATGTGGTCGTAGTAGTCCTTCACCGTGTACGGCGCGGCGCCAGGGCGTTCGCGGAGGAACGGCGTGAAGAGCGCCTCCCAGGCGCGCATGTGCACCTCAGCGGTGGGAGTGAGGACTCCGTCGAGATCGAAGAGCACCGCAGCGAACTTGGAGAGGTCCGGTAGCGAGACGGGCTGGCGCATGCGTAACGATAAGGGGTCGCGGGCGCCGAGTGCCGCCGTTGGCCCGTCCGGTAGCGACACCAAGCGCTGACGGCGGTCACGGCGAGCCCGAGTTGCGCGTCGGTGCCGGACGCGGCGCACCACCAAGCATCGGTGCGCGGCTGCAATGCCGAGTATCGTAAGCCCTGATGTTCGGAGCTTCAGCCCGTGCCCATTGAGAACTTGTGTCCAGGCCGACAACCTGGTGAGCGCCTCGGAGGCACCCGATGAGGCCTGACCCCAGTGGCGCGGCTCCGCCGGAGACGTTGCGGCTCCGCCGCGAGGTCGGCACATTTGGCGCCGTCATGATGGGCCTCGGCAGCATCATCGGTACCGGTGTGTTCGTCTCCATCGGCATCGCCGCCGGCATCACCGGCCCGTCGGTGGTTTTGGCAGTAGCCATCGGCGCGGTGGTGGCGACCTTCAATGGCTTGTCAAGCGCGCAACTAGCTGCCAACCACCCCGTGTCTGGCGGCACCTACGAGTACGGTTATCGCTACCTGAACTCCTGGTTCGGGTTCTTGGCTGGCTGGTTGTTCCTCCTGGCGAAGAGCGCTTCGGCCGCGACCGCCGCCTTGGGTTTCGCTGGCTATGCTTTGGCGTTGGTTGGCCTGAGAGAGGGCGGGGCCATCGTGCCGCTGGCGCTGGCGCTGGTGGTCGTCCTGACCCTTACTGTGCTGGCTGGCATCCGCCGCTCGAACCGCGCGAACATCGTCATCGTGAGCGTCACTCTGGCGAGTCTGGCGTTCTTCGTGCTGGCCGGCCTGCCCGGCGTCTTCCGCGAGGGCCTGACGAACTTCGTGCCCTTCTTCGCACCCGAGGAGGGCAGAGGTCCACTCTCGGCGCTGCTGTACGCATCGGCGCTGATGTTCGTCGCCTACACCGGCTACGGCCGCATCGCCACTCTCGGCGAGGAAGTGCGTGAGCCGCGCACGACCATTCCGCGCGCCATCATCGCCGCACTGGTTGTAGTCGGGGTAGTTTACATCCTCGTTTCGTTGGTTGGGGTGGGGGAAGCTGGGACGGCAGTCTTGTCGGCCGTGCAGAACCGCGCCGCGCCGCTCGAGGATGTCGCTCGCCACTTCAACCTCGGCTGGGCGCCGCACGTTCTTGCCATAGGTGCGATCACCGCGATGGTCGGGGTGTTACTGAACCTCATCCTTGGCTTGTCGAGGGTCCTGCTGGCGATGGGGCGACGGCGCGACGTGCCTGCGGTCTTCGGGCGACTCGACGCCACTGGAAGCACGCCGACGGCGGCCGTGATCGCCGTCGGCGTGGTGATCGCGGTCCTCGCAGCGACCGGGAACGTACGCACTACTTGGAGCTTCAGCGCGTTCACCGTGCTGGTGTATTACGCCATCACCAATCTGGCAGCTCTGCGCTTGCCCGCTGAAGCGCGTTACTACCCGCGGTGGGTAGCTGCGGCGGGCCTGGCGAGTTGCCTGCTGCTGGCGTTCTTCGTGGAGCGCCAGGTCTGGCTCATCGGGGTTGGCTTGGTTGGAGTTGGGCTTCTCTGGCATGCAGTTGCGCGCAGGCTGCGCTCGGAAGCGTGAGCTGGGCGTTGTCGTGGCGTGAAGCGACCCACTTACCGTGCGGGGGTGTTACGCCGAGTTGTATTGCCCTGTGCGGTTCCTGAGTGGGCTGATGCTCACCAGATCTGAAATCGGGACTTCCTGGCGAGTACTTCGTTTCCCTCAGCGTTGACCCCGGGCCTACCCCGGTTGCGCTGACCCTCCATAGGGAGGACGTCCCTAGCCAACGCACAGGACGAGCAGACAGCCACACTCCAGCAGCCGTGGCTTGACCCAGCCGACTTGGCCGCCGCGCCACCGGACGAGCGCCGCCCGCTCGACGTAGCCATGCCTATCTCTTCCCCGTAAGCGTGGCGGTCGGCATCGCCGTGGACGCTGCGCGGGCGGCGCTCACCCGTGGTGGGATCGAGCGTATTCGCTTCGTGGCGTTCGGTATGCCGACCGGTGAGGTTTACGTCGCGGGGATGAAGCTGGTGTGACGAGGCGCTCCCTCGGGGCTTACGGCGTTACTCAACGCACCTGCAATACTGTGGTGCCTCGACCGGTGTAGTCGACGGCGTCGATCTGGTCCAGGCTGCCGTCGGCCGCGATCGAGAACAGGTGGGCGCCCCCCGTGATCGAGTCGTCCGCCGCTTTCCGGAACCAGACTGCGATGACGGCGTCCGAGTCGTTCGCCAGCGCCACACCGCGGTACTCGGTGCTGAGGACATGAGTAGCGGTGTGAGTATCGAGCAGCGAGAGCGCGGCGCCGTCGAACGATGCCGTCTTCACCGTGTTCCGACCGGCAACCACGATGGTTTCGAGTGACGTGTCGAAATCGAGGTCGCGGGCTTCGACTGAGTCTACGGCCAGGGTGGCCACCGTGGCCGGTGCCTGCGGATCGACTAGGTCGTAGATGGCTACCGCATCCGTCGACACCGTGCTGATAAGACCGGCGTGACCGCCAAGATCAACTAGTGCCGTAGCGTTTCCGGGGTCGGCAAAGTGGATACCGGCGGGAACGTCACCGCTGACGTCGATCACGCTTGAACCGTTATAGAGGTAGGTTCCGGTCGGGTCGATCGTCAATCCGTGGAAACTCGTTGAGGCGCCTTCAGCGATGAAGGTCAAGTTGCCGACGGCGTCGACCGCGAAGGTGTGGATTCCGTCGAGGTAGTCATCGTCCACATAGAAGCGCGACCCATCGGGCGAGAACACCATCCCGTTCGGGGAGCAGTAACCAACCTGGCCGACATACTCCGCGCTGGCTGCTTCGTGGGCGCAGGTGACGCCGACGGGGGCGCCAAGGTCGTAGAGGAACGCTGCGCCGTCGTGCGCTATCGAGTCGTTCTCGACAACGAAGCGGTCGATGCGGCCGTTACCCCAGCATGCCTTGACGCTGACGCCGCACTCGTTCATAGACGCGGCGTACAGCCACGGCTCGCTCGGGTGCTTGACGACATTGAACACCGC
>JBIQMD010000165.1:0-5060 GCA_044463725.1 Truepera radiovictrix | reverse complement strand
GGTCACGATGCCGACGGGCACCTCGACCGGCGCCATCACCTGGCGCGCCAGTAGGTCTGCTAGGACCATGTACGTAGCACCCCAGAAGGCCGCCGTCGGCAACAGCTGCGCGTGCGGACGCCCTAAAGCGATGCGCGCGGCGTGCGGCACGATGAGCCCAACGAAGCCGATGATGCCGGCGACGCTGACTGCCGCCGCCGTTACGAGCGTTGCTACGCCGAGGAGTAGGAGCTTCACACGTTCGACGCTGAGGCCGAGGAGCGCCGCGCCCTCCTCGCCGAGCTGAAGTAGGTCGAGGGCCCGCGCGAACGCGCCCGCCAACGCCAACGCTGGCAGAGTGAAGAGCGCCATCACGCGCACCTGACCCCAGGTCGAGAAACCGAAGCCGCCAAGCAGCCACGCCAGCATGCCTGCTGCCTGCTCGCGGGCTGCCACGAGCAGGAACGACGTGGCGGCGGTGAAGAGCGACCCGACGACCACGCCAGCGAGGATGAGCCGAACGGTCGGTACGGCGCCGCCGGAGCGCGCTAGGAACAGCACGGTGGCAACGGTGAGCAGGGCGCAAGCGAATGCAACGAGCGGCGCCCCGATGCGGGCGAGGAGCGGGAGGGCCGCGCCGAGCGTCATGACCAGCACGGCGCCGAAACCCGCCCCGCTCGCGGTGCCGATGAGGTAAGGCTCTGCGAGCGGGTTACGGAACACGCCCTGGAACACGGTGCCTGCCAACGCCAGTCCAGCACCGACCAACGCCGCGAGCAGGACGCGCGGGAACCTCAACTGCCACACGACTCGGTCGAGCGCCTGCAGCTCCTCGCCGTTGATGCCCTTGATTGCTGCGGCCACGATTTCGGTTGGCGCGACCCTCACGCTGCCGAGGCTGATGGCGAGCACCAGGGCAGCTACCAGCGCTAGCGCCGAGAGGACCAACACCAGTGCTTGGGGTGGCCTGTCACGGCGTCCTGGCTCGTCTGCCTGACCTACTTCCAAGTCCACTGCTGCCCCCGGTCCTCCCTCAGAAGAGTCCCGGGTGGAAGAGCGCCGCGAGAAGCCTGACCGCCTCGCCTAGGCGTGGGCCTGAACGGCTGATGATGTCGGCTGCGGCGGCGTCTAGCTCGTAAACGCGGCCATCGACTACCGCCCCGATGGCGTTCCAGCCTGGCCTGGCGGCGACCATGTCAACGGTCACGCCGAACGGTGCGTCCGTTAGCACGATCACTTGCGGGTCTTGGAGCACGACGTACTCGGGGTCGACCTGCGGGAACTCGCCCATTGCCTCCGTGACAATGTTGACGCCGCCGGCCGCGGTAACGAGCTCACCGATGTACGACCTCGGCCCGATGGAGTAAGGCGTCGGGTCGAGTTCGACGAACACGCGCGGGCCGGTCACGCCAGCCAACACGGCGGCGATGCCAGCGATCTCGCCCTGGAGTCGCCCGACGAGCACGGCCGCCTCCGTCTCGCGGTCGAGCATGGTGCCTAGCGTCGTGAGGAACTCGGTCGTCTCGGCAATCGTCTGCGGCGAACCTGCGAACACGGTAATGCCCAACGCGGACAGCGGCGCCTGCAGTCCGCTGTACTCGTCGACGAGCACGAAGTCAGGGTCGAGGGCCACGACGGCCTCGAGGTCGGGCGCGAAGGCGTCGCCGAGTAGCGGCAGGCCAGCCACCTGCGCCGGGTAGTTGCTGTGGCGGTCCACCCCGACAAGCAAGTCACAGGCTCTTATCGCGCACACGCTCTCCGTGTGGCTGGGGAGCATGCTGATCACGCGCTGCGGCGCGGCGTTCAGCGTCACCTCGCGCCCCAAGTCATCGACGACCGTCACGGGGTACGTGGTGGCGAACGCGCTACCAACCAACAGGAGCAGGGGTACGGCGAAAAGCGTCAGGCGTCGGAACATGGAACTCTCCTTCGGCCTGCGGGATTGAGGGTGCCGGTGGGTAGCCGGGGGTTAGAGGTCGTGGCGACGCCAGCTAGCTGGCGGCCCTACCTCCCTCGTCCGCGCAAGGGGTGCAGTGAAGTTCGCCAGTCGGTGTTCGGACTCGTCCTTACCGCGGGTGGCGGTTCGGCTTACCGTTGCGGGACAGCGCCGGAATTGCACCGGCTTCCCCGAGAGGGCGACCAAGGGCACTGTACGGCGAGCCCAAGCGGCTGTCAATGAGATGGTAGGCTCCCGTCCGTGACGAAGCTGCTGTCCGTGGCGGACTTGAAGCCCCCTCCCCCACCGTCACCACAGGACCTCAGGCCGCCGAAGCGCTTCGCGGACGTCGCCTTCGAGACCTACGAACCGCAACACCCGACCCAGGCGGTCGCGCGGGACCAACTGCGCGAGTTCGTGCTGGGGCGTCCTTGGCGTCACCGTGCGGCCGCTACCCAGAAGCGCCGAGCGGCCGTCAGGTGGCCCTGGCAGCAGACGGTCACGCCGTCTCCGGCTGGGCTATACCTGGACGGTGGCTTCGGGGTCGGGAAGACTCACTTGCTCGCCGCGACTTACGCTGCGGCGGACACGGCCTTGAAGCGCTACCTGAGTTTCCAGGAACTCGTCTACCTCATAGGGGTCCTTGGCATGCCTGGCGCGCACGCTGAGTTCGGGGCTGCCGAGCTCCTGTGCATAGACGAGTTCGAGCTCGATGACCCAGGCAACACGCTCATAGTCAAGACGTTCCTCGCTGCGCGCTTCGCAGGGGGAACGGCAGTGGTGACCACCTCGAACACTCCGCCCGCAGCACAAGGTCAGGGGCGCTTCAACGCGGATGACTTCCGACGGGAGATCCAGTCGCTTGCCGCGTCATTCCAAGTCGTGCCGGTTGGCGGCCCGGACTTCAGGCAACGCACGCGTCAAGGCGCCTGGTTGTCGGAGGAGGAGTTGGTGGCGCGCGAGCAGAGTGAACTTGCGCCGAACCCGCGGCTATCCCTCACCTTCGACGAGCTGATGACACTGCTGCGCGGCATTCACCCGACGCGGGTCGGCGGGGTGCTCGCGCAGGTTGGGAGCGTTTACGTGCACGGGGTAGCACCACTCGCCTCGCAGAACGACGCATTGCGCTTCGTGCACTTCATCGACAAGGCGTACGACCGTCAGGTGGTGTTACGCGCTAGCGGCGTTGGGCCGCTGCAGGAAGTCTTCGATGCGAGCTACCGCGACGGTGCGTACGCCAAGAAATACTACCGCTGCCTTTCGCGTTTGGCTGAGCTCCTCGGCGAAACCGTCGCCAGCACGGTGCGCAGCCCTGCTCTGGGTGTCCCCGGCTGAGCTACGCGCCAGTTCGTTTGAGGGGACCGTCCAACCACTCGACCAGTTCGCCTGCCAGCGCGCGGCTCGCGCCGGGCGCACCCATGCGCTCGGCCCCAGCTTGCTTGGCGCGCTCGCGCGCAGTGCGGTCGCGCCAGGTGGCAGTAAGCGCCGTGGCTATCGCCTCAGGCCGCGGGGCGCAAGTCGTTACGCCGCCACCAAGGAGCCTTGCCTGGTTGGCGACGAACGCTTCAGAGTAGTCAGGCGGCAGCGGGAAGACGACGAGGGGCACGCCAAGGCCAACCGCCTGCTCGTTGGCGGTGCCCGCGGTGCCGACGGCTACGTCCGCCGTGCGCAGCACGCTCGCGAAGCGATCGACCACCCACCACAGGCGCGTGGCCCCAAGGCGCCACGCGGCGACGACGCCTGGAGTGTCTACGACGTCGCTCTCCCAACCGGGCGGCGGGGCTGGCGGCGGTCCCAACGTCCACGACACCATTCCGAGCGCGCCTGGCAGGCGCTCGAGGGCGGCGATCATGACAAGCACACTGCGCACGGAGTATGCGCGGCTGCCTGGGAGCATGGCAACGCGCGGCCCAACGTAGGACGCTGGAGCACCTGCCAACGGTTCGCCTGCTAGGCCGTCCATCATCGGGTTGCCAAGCGACGTCGCCCGCGGGACGCCCAAGGCACGCAGCTTGTCTGCCGTTGCGCCGTCGCGTGCGTACACCCGGTCGAACCGGCGCATGAGCATGAGTTCTGGTGCGCGGAACCCTTCCATGAAGTAGCGACCCGCCCTGCCGCCGCCAGGGTGCTCGTGGTAGACGGACACGAGGGTCTGCAATAACCGGCGCGGAGCGCGCGTGAGGCTGGCGAGCAGCTCGGCGTAGAAGTCGCCGACGACGAAGACGGCGTCCGGCTTCGCGCGCGCGAGCCACGTTGCTTGCCTGACGCTGAGGCCGATCAGGCCCGCGCGCACGTCGGCGCGCAAGTGGCGCCAGGCGTGCATGGTCACGCCGCCGGATGGCAGCGCGCGCCGCGGCCCGACGAGGGTAGCTCCGGCAGTGGCTAGCGCCGCGCCCTCGCCCACGATCGGTATGGCCTCGACACGCTGCTCCGGCCGTAGCGCCAACAGCGCAGCGATGACGCGACCAGCCACCACGTCCTCGCCGTGCCCGTTGGCTACGACCAGGAGGGTTCGCTTGGTGGTCATGCCTCGTGTGGGAGCGGTGGTAGCGGGCCCTCACCCCACGCCAGCTTGTGGCGCAGCACGTCGAAGGCGGTTCGTTTGCCGCTCGTGACGAGTTGCAGGCCGTGCGCGGCAGCGGTGAGGAGGATGGTGTCGCCGACCTCGAGGTCGACGCGCTCCTGCCCATCGATGACCATGGCGATCTCGTCCGAGCGGCTGAGTATCTCGAGGCCTATCTCGGCCGCCCCAGGCAGCACGATCGGCCTGTTGGTGAGGCTGTGTGGCGCAACGGGTGTTACGACTAGGGCGCGCAGGTCGTGGTCGATGATCGGCCCGCCGAGCGACAGCGAGTAGGCGGTCGAGCCGACGGGAGTTGACACTACGAGGCCGTCCGCGCGGTACTCGGTCGCGTACGCCCCGTCTACGCGCATGCGGACGCGCACGAGGCGCGTCATGACCCCCTGCGAGAGCATGACGTCGTTCAGTGCGTGGCGCTCGCCTTGGCGGCCCGCGATCCTCACGCGCAACATCATCTTCTCGCGCAGTGGCCAGTTGGGTGCTTCACCTGACTTAGCGTAAGCCAACGCTTCGTCGGCGCCGAACTCAGCTAGGAACCCTAGCTTCCCTAGGTTGACGCCCATG
>JBIQMD010000164.1:0-5081 GCA_044463725.1 Truepera radiovictrix | reverse complement strand
CCGCACCCATGGTCGCCACGTTCGTCTTCGAGTCCTTGGACCAGGCGCCCATCTTGTGCGGGTGCTTGCGGGCGTAGTTCTTGACGGATGCAGGCGCGCGCCTGTCGGAGTTGCCCTCGCGCAGCACGGGGTTCACGGCCGAGCCCTTCATTTTGTCGTAGCGGGCAGCCACGTCTTTCTCCTCGGGCGTCTGTGGGTCGTCTGGGTAGTTCGGGAGCGGGTAGCCAGCCGCCTGCAGCTCGGCGATGGCCGCCTTGAGCTGTGGGATGGACGCCGAGATGTTAGGCAGTTTGACGATGTTCGCCTCGCGGTGCTGAGCGAGTTGGCCGAGCTCGGCAAGGTCGTCGCTCACGCGCTGCGCGGCGCTCAGGTGCTCCGGGAACTGCGCGAGGATGCGGCCGCCAAGGGAGATGTCGCGCGTGACGACCGGCACGCCGGCCTTGGCCGCGAAGCCCTTGACGATCGGGAGGAGGGAGTAGGTGGCGAGCGCGGGCGCCTCGTCGGTGTGCGTGTAGATGATCTCTGACTTGGTCACGGTGGTGGCTGCTCCTCGGTGGTAGGCGAGCGCTGGGGTTAGCTAATAAAGTACCATCCGTGCCGCGGCGTGGCCGAGGCCGAGGGGCCTAGACTGCTGCATGAGCATCACGAGCAAGGCCCTTACGCTGCGGCGCCTCTACGAGGCGCCCGAAATTGTGCGTCTCGTTACCGTGTGGGACGCCATCAGCACCAAGGTCGTGGCCGCCATGCCAGCAACCAGGGCCATCGCTACCGCCGGACATTCGATAGCTGCGTCGTACGGGTACAAGGATGGCGAGATCCCGCTGGAGTTGGCGCTCGAGGCCCTACAGCGGATAGTAGCGGCGACCGAGTTGCCCGTTACCGCCGACCTTGACGCAGGCTTTGGCAATGCGGGGGAAACGGTGAGGCGCGCCATCCAGCTCGGCGTGGTGGGCGGCAACATCGAGGACAGGCTGCAGCCACTAACGGAGTCGGTGCGCGCGGTAGAAGCGGTGGTCGCCGCGGCGGCAAGCGAGGGCGTCGACTTCCAACTCAACGCCCGCACGGACGCCTTCGTTATGGGAGGCGACCGCCCCCACGCCGCTAGCGTTGCGGACGCCATCGAACGTGGGCGCGCGTACCTCGCTGCAGGCGCCAGCCTCGTCTTCGTGCCTGGCGCGCTCGACTTGGAGACAACTCGGCAGCTCGTTGCTGGGCTCGGCCGCGGCAAGCTCAGTGTCATCGGCGGCCCTAAACGGCCTACCGCGGCCGAGTACGAGCAGCTCGGCGTGGCGCGCATCTCCTACGGGCCGTGGACGCAACGCTATGCGCTTACCGCGTTGCAGGAACTGGCCACCTCCTTGTACGCAGACGGCGGTGTGCCAGAGAGCACCAAGGCGCTCAACTAGCGCCGCATAATGAGCGCGCTGGTTAAACTATTTCAGCTCCCACACCCGGCCCGCGCAAAGGTCCGGCCGACGCTAAGGAGGCTCGCTGGTGGCAGTTCTCGTCGTCATTGCCGCTGCGGCGTTAGTCGTCTGGGTCGCGACGAACGGCGCCAGGGCGCGGCGTTCCTCCCCGCCGGCCGTTGAGGAAGCGCGCGTCGACGTCTTGGTCGACGCCCTCTACCGCGACGGCGTGAAGGTCGGTTACCAGAGTGCCTTCTCGCGGCAGATCCTCACCGAGAACCAGCGCGTGCAGCTCTACATCAAGCGCCGCAATAAGGTGCTGGCGAGCGTGCTCGCCTTTGCCGTAATCTTGGGCGCGGTACCGGCAGCCGGAAGCGTCGGAGCATTGCCCGGCCAGGCGGAGTGGGCGGGCGGCGTCGCTACTTGGCACTGGTTGGTGCTGCTGCTTGGCGTGGCTGTCTCGGCAGTGGTGCTGGCGTTCGTCATCATGCCGCGCGATTACGCCAGGTTCTTCACGTCTAGGGGAGAGCAGGCCGCCACAGCGGCCGCCGCTGAAACTGACATCGAGAATGCGGTCAGCTCGCGGCTGTCTAGCCACCTGGAAGTCACGAAGGCATACCTCGCGAGGATGACAAACGAACGCTATGCGGCGGGCGTCGAGCAGGGGCGGCGCATGGCGCTCGACGCTAGCGCCAAGTCTGGGCAAGACTCGCGAGAAGCGGTGCAGGCGCGCATTTCCTCCGCCGCCAACGCGGCGTACGTTCAGGGCCGAAGCGACGGCGCGGCGGAAGCGCGGAACCAAGCCGGCGCTCAGCTCTCAGAGGCGTACAGGCGCGGTGTTAGCGACGGCGAGCGGTCGATCCTCGTTGGCCTTGAGGGGCGGCTCCGCGCCGAGCGCGCGTCGGCGTATGAGGCCGGCTTTCGCGCTGGCGTTCTCGAGGGCCGGGCAAGCAGCGCTCAAACCGCCCAAGCCGCTCAGGCGGCCAGTGGCAGACCAGCGCGCCCGCGCACGCGCGCGGAGTCGCTCAAGCTCCTAGACCTCGTCGAGGGAAGCTCGCTGGCTGACGTTGAGAAGCGTTACAAGGAGCTGCGCGCCGCCGTTCACCCCGACGCCATCCGCTCCAAGAGACTGCCGCCAGCGATGGTGGCGTTCGCGGAGGAGCATTTCAAGCTAGTCGGCGAGGCGTACGACATCCTGCGGCGCTAGCCTCTCAAGTACTCGCCCAACTCGGATGAACCGCGCCACCTACTTACGTGACCACCGTGCTTCGTCTTACTATTGGCGGCAGTGGACGGCTTCGCTGACCTTTTCTTGCGCGTGGCCGGTTCCAACCCCATCTGGCAGGGCCTCTGGGGTGGGATCTTCATCACGGCATTCAACCTCATCGGGGCCTTGGCCGTCATGGTGTGGCGCAACCCCAAGCAGCGCGCGCTCGACGCGGCGCTAGGTTTCGCTGCTGGCGTCATGCTCACTGCGAGCTTCACGAGCCTCATCCTGCCCGGCATCGAGATCGGCGGCTTAGTGCCGGTGGTGATCGGGATGGCGCTAGGCGTGATCATGCTCGACAGAGCCGACACGTGGGTGCCTCACATCCACGTGCTCGTGACGGGCAAGGTGCGCGAGGACGGCGCGCAGCCGGGGACCGCGAAGGCCAGAAGGCGCTCCGGAGTCTCCGGTGTGCTGCTCTTCATCGTTGCCATCACGCTTCACAACATGCCTGAAGGTCTCGCGGTTGGCGTTGGTTTCGGTAGTGGCAACCTGCGGGAAGCCCTTGCCCTCATGCTGGCCATCGGCATCCAGAACGTGCCAGAGGGGCTGGCGGTTTCCGTTGCAGCACGCAACGCCGGCATGGGTAGCCTGTGGTACGCCGCCTTTACCGGCATCAGGGCGGGCGTGGTCGAGGTGCCGTTGGCTTTGCTTGGCGCGTGGGCCGTGCAAATCGCTGGGCCCATACTGCCGTACGCGATGGGTTTTGCGGCGGGCGCAATGCTCTTCGTGATCCTCGACGAGATCGTGCCGGAAACGCACGGCAATGGCCACGAGCGCATCGCTACCTTGGGCACCATGGTCGGTGTGGTCGTCATGCTCGTGCTCGATGTTGCTCTTGGCTGACGGCGTCGGCCAGTACAACGGACGCTTGTGGCGCCGCGGCGCGAGCCAGGGTCTAGCCTTGGGCAAAGCGCGGTGCAGCTGCCGCGGGAGGAGCGACCATGACTTCGAAGATCGCAGACCTGCTAGGACCAGACGCTGAGGCGCTGCTTAGCTACCGCGCCCGTGGAATAGACCAGAGCCGCCTTCACCTGCCCGGGCCGGATTTCGTCAGCCGCAGCTTCGGGCCCAGCGACCGTAGTCCCCGTGTGCTGCGTAGCCTGCAGTCCCTGTACGACCACGGACGCTTGGCTGGCACTGGTTACATGTCGATCCTGCCTGTCGACCAGGGTGTGGAGCACTCGGCGGGCGCGTCCTTCTCCAAGAACCCGGATTACTTCGATCCCGAGAAGATCATCGAGTTGGCGATCGAGGGCGGTTGCAACGCCGTTGCGTCGACGTTCGGCGTGCTGGGCCTAACCGCGCGCAAGTACGCGCACCTCATCCCGTTCATCGCCAAGATCAACCACAACCAGTTGATGACCTACCCGATGGTGCATGAGCAGGTCATGTTCGGCACGGTCGACGAGGCGTACGACATGGGGGCTGTTGCCGTCGGAGCCACCATCTACTTCGGCAGCCCAGACTCGAACCGCCAGATCATCGAGGTGGCCGAGGCCTTCGCTTACGCCCACGAGTTGGGCATGGCGACGGTCCTGTGGTGCTACACGCGCAACGATGCCTTCAAGGTCAGCGGGGTCGATCACAGCGTCTCAGCCGACTTGACGGGTCAGGCGAACCAGCTTGGCGTCACTATCCAGGCCGACATCGTGAAGCAGAAGTTGCCTGAGAACAACGGCGGCTTCAAGGCCGTGGGTTTCGGGCGCACCGACCCGCGCATGTACTCAGAGCTCGTGCCTGACGACCATCCGATCGAGATGGTCAGGTGGCAGGTCGCCAACTCGTACATGGGCCGCGTTGGGCTGATCAACTCCGGCGGCGCGTCGGGTGACGATGACTTCGCCGAGGCAGCGCGTACCGCTGTCTTGAACAAGCGCGGCGGAGGCAGCGGTCTCATCACGGGGCGCAAGGCGTTCCAGAGACCGATGGCGGAGGGCGTGAAACTCCTCAACCTCATCCAAGACATCTACCTGGACGACTCAATCACGGTGGCGTAAGCGCGGACGCTAATGCCAAAGCAAGTGGCCCACGCGGGGGGTCGTGGGCCGAGTGTCAGTGTATCCGTTCGGCGATACACGTGGCTAGCCGTGACCCGCGATGTGCGCAGCCTCACAGTGGCAGCCACGAGTGCGGTGTCCTCCCGCGAAGAGGCGCATGGTTTTCCCCATGCGTTGCCTGACGGTTCCCCGTGTGATCGCAACGCTGAACTTCGGAGCTGCCCACAACGCAGTACAACCGCCAAACGGACTCACCACACTAGAGAACCTACTGAACCGCATCTAGCAGGACGTCGGCGACGTCGCTGCCGGAGGCAGCAACAGGAACGACGCCCATTGCCAGAGCGTCGTCCTACACGGTGTTCTATTGGTGGAGCCGAGGGGATTCGAACCCCTGACCTCGTGAGT
>JBIQMD010000163.1:0-5085 GCA_044463725.1 Truepera radiovictrix | reverse complement strand
CGCAGACGCATGCGTCGCGCAGCTCATCGCCTGGGACCAGGACCCGCAGGACCGCTTCAGGCTCGTGCGAACGGCCGCCGAGCTCGAGAGCGCAGTTGCAGACGGCATCTTCGCTGCCATCATGCACTTCGAGGGCGCGGAAGCCATCGGACCGGACCTGCGCGCCCTCGACACCTACTACGCGGCGGGCCTGCGGTCGCTTGGTCCCGTCTGGAGTCGGCCGAACCTCTTCGGTTTCGGCGTGCCGTTCCTCTTCCCCAGCAGCGCCGACGTTGGGCCAGGCCTCACCCCGCACGGGAGGGCGCTCGTCAAGCGCTGCAACGAGTTGGGCATCATGCTCGACCTGTCGCACATCACGGAGCGCGGCTTCTGGGACGTTGCTGCCCTCTCGGACGATCCGCTCGTTGCCACGCACTCGAACGCCCACGCCGTGTCGCCGTCGCCCCGCAACCTGACGGACGAGCAACTCGCCGCCGTCAAGGCGTCCAACGGCGTTGTTGGCCTCAATTACAACGTCGGGTTCCTAGATCCGGGAGGCAGCAAAGCTACGGACATGCCGATCGAGGTGATGGTCAGGCACGTTGACCACCTGGTCGACAAGCTCGGCATCGACGGCGTAGCGCTAGGCTCCGACTTCGATGGCGCCACCATGCCAGACTCCGTCAAGGACGCGGCGCACGTGCCTAACCTGATGAGCGCGTTGGCGGCGGCCGGCTACGACGACGAGAGCTTGCGCAAGATCGGCTACCTCAACTGGTTGCGCGTGTTGCGCGTCACCTGGAGGGAGTGACGCCACCTGCACTGCCGTTGCGTTTGAGCGTCTCCGGCACTAGGAAGGCGAACCAAGCCGCCGTTCCCGCGCCGATGGCGGCCACCGCTAGCGCGGACGTGCCGAGGCCGAGCACCTGCCCGACGAGGCCTACGACAACGGGGCCAGCGACGTACCCTGTGTCACCGATCAGCCGCCAGCGACCGAGAAAGGCCGCTACGGCTCCACGCGGGGCGAGGTCGGCGCCTAACGTCATCATGGTGCCAGCACTGATGCCGTTGCCTACGCCCATCAGCACCGCGGCCGCGCCGAGCCCGACCGCGCCGCCGCTGAACGGCACGAGCGCCATTCCGACGGCCTGGATGATGAAGGAAGGCACGATGGCGAACTTGCGCCCGAGGCGGTCCATGATGAGGCCCGCCGGGTAGAAGAGCGACATGTCTGCGAGGTTCGAGACGCTGACAATGAAGCCAGCAACGCCAACGTCGAGGCCAAGCACTTGCGTGGCGTAGAGCGGCACGAGCACGCGCCGACCCGCCCGCACGGCTTGGCCGAGGAGTTGCGCTCCGCCCGCCTTGAGCAGCCGGCCGCGCGCCTCTGCAAGTGCCGCGCCGCGGGCGGCGCGCTCGAGAGGACCGTCCTCCGGGCGCCTGCGCGGTTCCGCCATGCCAGCTGGCAGTCTGATCAGCGCTAGGAGCAACATGGCTGCGGCGCCGATCAGCACGTAGAGCACGAACGGCGAGCGCAACCCGAAGATGGTCGCTAGCACCCCTCCGATGGCCGGGCCGATGAAGCCACCTAGACGCGTGAGGCCGCCGAACACGCCCATGGTGCGGCCGCGGTTGGCGCTACTGGTTGCGCTGGTAAGGAAGACGTGGCGCGAGACGTTCCATACGGACAACCCGACACCAGACAGGAAGCGGAAGCCGAACAGCCAAGCGAGGCTCGGCGCCAATGCGCTTCCGAGCGCGGCCGCCGTTATCAGGCCCATGCCCAGGATCATGGCTGGTCGCGCGCGCATGCCGTTCACCACGTGCCCGGCGGGCACGTCCGCGAAGAGCGTGCCGATGCCCTCCGCCGCGAGCACGAGGCCGACCAAGCCGATGGAGACCCCGAAGCTCTCGGCGAAAACTGGCAAGGTTGGTATCAGGAGTCCGTCGCAGATGGCTAATAGGACTGCGGGGAGGTAGATAGCCAGGAGCATCGGGTGTTGAGGATGCTATCACCGTCGAGCGGTGACTGGCCCGATCAGCTAGCGAGTCGAGGGTTCACTCGCGGCGCCGCCCACGCCGAGCGACTAGCTGCGCCTGCCGATAACGCGCCACGAGATCGGTCGTTGCCGCGTCCCATGTCCAGCGCTCGGCGTCCGCGCGTCCGACCGCTGCTAGGCGTGCGAGCTCGGTGCCATCGGCTAGCAGGCGCCTGATGGCCGCCGCGAGGGCTCCGGCGTCGCCCGGTGCTACCAGCACGCCGTTATCGCCGTCCCTAACGACGTGAGGCAGTCCGCCCGCCGCCGCGGCAACGACCGGTACTCCGGCCGCCATTGCCTCGAGGGCGGCGAAGCCGAGCGTCTCCGACGTCGATGGGAACGCGAAGACGTCCGCGCTGGCGTACGCTTCGGACAACGCCTCACCCTGCAGGAAGCCGGTGAAGACGGTGCCGGTGCCCGCCAGGCGCTCCTTCAGGTCGGGCAGCGCGGGTCCGTCGCCAACGACGGCGAAGCGCACGCCCGCCCCCGCCAGGGCGAGGGCAGCGTCGGCTAGCACGTCGATGCGCTTCTCGTATGACACGCGCCCGGCGTACACCACGAGCCCGGCGTTCGGCTCCCCGCCCGTCAACCGCGCGCGCATGGTGGCGCTGCGGTAGCGCGGGTTGAAGCGCTCGGTGTCTACTGCCTTCTGCCACAAGCGCATGCGCCTGATGCCGAGCCCGCGGGCGAGTTCGATCATCTGCGGGCTGGTTGCGAGGTTCACGTGGGCGAGGTTGTGGACTTCGCGGTCGAGGACTTCGAGTGGGCGCCGCACCCAACCGAGCTTCAAGTCGTGCACGACCTTCGGGTCGGTGTGAAAGCTCGCCACCAACGGTAGGCGCGCACGCCGCGCGATGACCGCTCCCCACGTCCCGAACAGGACGGGGTTGATCACGTGCACGACGTCAGGCGCGAAGTCGGTCACGGCCTTGGCGAGGCGGCCAGACGGCAGCGCCACCCGGTGTTCCGGGTACCAAGGGAAGGCCACCCCGGCAGCTGACAGCACGCGGTGACGCCCGTAGCGTTCGGGCGCTCCTGGCGGCGCAAGTACGAGCACCTCGTGCCCTTGCCGCTCTAGGGCCGTGAGGGTCGCCGTGAGGCGCGTGACGACGCCATCTACCTTCGGTAGGAACGTCTCGCTTACCCACGCGATGCGCAGCGGAGCAGCGGCTGCTGGGGTGCTGCTCCCTTCGGTCTGGCTCAGGCGTAACCAGCCATGAGGTCGTGCAGCGCAGCGGCAGATGGGCGCAACTGCTCGTCCGGCAGCATGGATAGCGGCGTGTCGGTCATGCCGCTGACTTCTGCGAGTGAGGGGCGCGAATCGTCGTAGTAGACGATGCCCGTCAGCAGTTCGCCTTGGGCGTCCGCCTGCTGCAGGCGCGCCATGGCCTGTATGCGGTTCGAAGCGTCGTAGTCGGCCTCGAGTTTGCGCAGGGTCATGCGCGAGCCGTCGTGCAGTTCGACGATCTGCGTAGTACCAGGCTCGTAGTCATCGATGATGATCTCTTCTTGCGCTGGGATGAACCCGATGTCCTGCAGGGCGCGCTCATGCTCGCGACCGTACGCGTAGCTGTGGCGCGAGTCTGCTTCGTCGTTGAATGCCACGCACGGGCTGATGATGTCGATGACGGCGGTGCCGCGGAACGAGAGGCCAGCCTTGATGACTTCGCGCACCTGCTTTGCGTCGCCCGCGAACGTGCGCGCGACGAAGCCTGCACCTGCCGCGAGAGCCTCCAAGCAGAGATCTAGCGCTGGGAACTGGTTGACGCCCGCGTACTTGAGCTTATGGCCTTCTTCTGACGTGGCCGAGAACTGGCCCTTGGTGAGGCCGTAGACGCCGTTGTTCTCCACGAGGTAAGCCATGCGCACGTTGCGCCTGAGCATGTGCTTGAACTGGCCGAGGCCTATTGAGCCAGTGTCGCCGTCGCCGCTGATGCCAATGGCGCGCACCGTGTGGTTCGCCTGCAGTGCGCCCGTGCCTAGCGCAGGCATGCGGCCGTGCAGCGAGTTGAAACCGTGCGATTGGCCGAGAAAGTAGGCTGGCGACTTGCTTGAGCAGCCTATCCCAGAGAGCTTGATGATCTCATGAGGCCGCAGATCGAGTTCGTACGCGATCTGGATGAGTTGGCTGGCAACGGAATTGTGACCGCAGCCCTTGCACAACGTGGAGGGGCTGCCGACGTAGTCGCTCTTGCTTAGGCCAGCGCGGTTGAGCTTGGCTGCTGGTGCTGGTCTGTCCATACTCGTCACTCCCCTAAGTGGGCGTTGAGACGCCCGACTACCCAATTGGCCGTGAGTGGCATGCCGTCCAGGTAGGCGATTGGCTTGAGTCTGGCGGCGTACTCTGGCAGCTCGTCGCGCAAGATGGCGGTGAGTTGGCCGTCGCGGTTCATCTCGATGACAACGAGACGCTCGTGGCCCGCCACGAACTCCTCGACTTCCGGGCCGATGGGCAGGGCGCGAATGCGCATGAAGTCGGTGGCTACGCCACGTGCGGCGAGGAGGTCGCGTGCCTCCTCGATGGCGTAGCGCGTCGTGCCGTACGCGATGATGCCGAGCTTGGCGCCTGGCTGTTCTTCTACGACGGCGGCTGGCACTAGTGTGCGGGCGGTGTCGAACTTGAGGGCCAGGCGGTCCATGTTCTTGACCCAGTCCTCCGCGCGCTCGGAGTACCTGGCGTTCTCGTCGTGGCCGGTACCGCGCCCGAACCAGGCCGCGCGGGGGTTCTCGTTGCCCGGCAAGGTGCGGTATGGGACGCCGTCGCCGTCTACGTCCTTGTAGCGCCCGAACTCCGGCAGGGCCGCGACTTCTTCTGCGTTCAGTACCTTGCCGCGGTCCAGTGGCGTTGTTGGATAGGCGAACGGCTTACCCATCCAGTTGTTCATGCCGAGGTCGAGGTCGGAGAGCACTAGGATGGGCGTCTGCAGCTTGTCAGCGAGGTCGTGCGCCTTGTAGCCGAATTCGAAGCACTCTTCGATGGATGACGGGACCAGCAGCACTTGCTTGGTGTCACCGTGGCCCAGGTTGTATGCGAAGGCCACATCGCCTTGGCTGGTGCGGGTGGGGA
>JBIQMD010000162.1:0-5105 GCA_044463725.1 Truepera radiovictrix | reverse complement strand
TCGAGGCAGTTCCAGTAGCGCCCGGCTACGTTGGCCTCGAACCGCTGTCGCCGGACGCAGGGCTCGACACCGACGCAGCGTGCGCGGGGCCAAGCAACTTCGCTTCCCGACTCTGGTTCCCACTCAAGTCGTTCATCTCACCCATCAGAAACCAAGCGAACCGCGGTACCTGCTGGGCGTTCACCGCCATCGGCGCCATCGAGAGCCGCGAGCTGGTGCAGAACGGCCTAAGCGTCAACCTCTCCGAACAGTTCCTGGTGAACAAGGTCAAGGAGGACTGGGATTCCGAGGATTACTCCGAGGGCTACAACGCGCGCGTGGCCTTGAACACGGCCGTCAGCAAGGGCCAGAGCCTGCCGAACGAGTCTGGCTGGACCTACAACGGCTCCCCTAACCGCGCCAGCACCAAGGACGGTTCGGCCGCCGACTTCGCCGGCGCGTGCAACCCCTACGGCCACGAGCCGAACGCGGGCTGGTGTTCAGAAACGGCCCACCAGAGCCCCACTTACTGCACGACGTTCGTCTTCACCTTCTGCGGTTACAAGACCATCACCTTTAGCGGCGGGGGCGTGCCGGCTAGCAAGGCCGTGCAGGTCTGGAGCAGCGGCCAAGCTTTCAACCTCGCCAACTACCGCAACCTCCTCGCCCAGGGCCACGTGCTCCTCGCGAGCTTCCCCGTCTACGAGGGCTTCATGACCGCGGCGGGCGGCGTTGTGACCGACTACTCCAAGCAGTACAGGAACGGCGAGGGCGACCTGGTAGATGGAAGTTACGGCGGCCACGCGGTGCAGATCGTGGCGTTCTTGAGCAACGAGCAACTCTCGACGCCGTCTTACACCTACAACATCGGAGGCGGCGGCTACTTCCTGGTCAAGAACTCGTGGGGTTGCGGCAGCGGCGACGGCGGTTACTGGTACGTGCCTGCCGACTACGTGCGGACGCGCTTCAACACCCTCGACGTCATGCAGTTCGATACGCGCCGCAGTTCGAGGTGGACGGGCGAGCAGGCCAACCCTGGCAGCACGGAGGCGCCGGCCGTCAGCATCAAGATCCCCAGCACCACCATCGACCTGCGGGTACCGAAGGACCTGGCTTTCTCCTTCGGCGTTTCGCACTCGGTGGCCGCCTCGGTCAACTTGGTGGTCAGTTCCTCGATGGATGGCACCCTCTACAGCGGCGCCTGGAACACAGCTCCCTACTCGTTCCCTGCCAGCCTCGTGCGCACCTTCACTTCCGTCGGCCAGCGCACCATCACGGTCAAGGCAACGTACGCAGGTAACGTCACTCAGCGCACTTTCACTGCCAACGTCGTCAACTCGGCGCCAACCATCGCTTTCACAGGCGGACCAACGGCCTACCAGGGCGAGGCCTACGCGCTAACAGCCAACGTGCAAGACATCAACGACTCTGGCACGACGGGACTATGCAGCAGGATGACCTGGACGGTAACGGCGCCAGATACGCTTACGCCAACCAGTGGCTGCCAAGTAGCCGTCACGTTCGGCACGCAGGGCGCCCGCACCGTCACGGCCACCACCACAGATGCCGACGGCCTGCGCACGACCCGCAGCACCACCCTCAACGTGCAGCCGCCCCCGCCCAATCCCTACCCACGCGTGACCGCCGCTGGCATGCAGGCTCGCACTTTCAGGGACCTGGGTACCGGCACCTTCTGGTGCGTGAACGCCTCGGTACCCTCGGGGGCGACCATCCGCCTCATGGACATCGGTTGCCGTTTCGTTGGGGAGACGACGGATTCGCGCAGGCACTCGGCTTACGTGGCCGTCGAGAACCCAGACAACGAGACGCTCACCTACGACTGGCGCCTCTACGTCTACTACCAGGGCGAGTACCACCTGATCTCGTCCACCCTCGGCTCGAGCAGCAGCGACTGGGTGCCTGGCATGCCTGGCAACACGGGCGAGTCCACCAACCAGTGTTACGTGAGCGTGACCGTGAGGGCGCCCGAGGCGGCGCGCAACAAGTCACTGACCGTCTGGACTGGGTCGTGCACGTACTACGTCACCAGACTCAACTAGTCTGAAGATCACATCTTGTTCTGTTAGGGCCGAGTGACGCGGCCCTAACACAACACCTGTTATGCTCCTAGGCGCCCGCGCCGGATAACCAGCGCCGGTCCCTCACCCCCTTGCGGAAGGCCAACCCTGATGATGCGCAACGCACGCTGAAGACGAGAACCCAACCGGTACTTCGTTCACTCCGTCAGGAGATCAGTGTGAGTTTGCAGTTAAGGGCCGTAGCCAAACGCTACGGCGATGCCACCGTTTTTTCCGACGTCAATTTGAAAGTGGGCCGCAGCCAGAAGGTCGCGCTCATCGGGCCCAACGGGAGCGGCAAGACCACGCTCCTACGCATAGCGGCAGGGATCCTCGCGCCCGACCTTGGCAGCGTCACGGCAGAGGGGCGCGTCGCTTACCTCGAGCAATCCGCCACTGCGGGTGACGACGACCTGCTAGCTTCGCTTACCTCGCCGGAGTTGCGGGCCGCGACGACAGAGCTGACCGCGGCGCAGGCCGCCCTTGAAGACCCGAACGCAGCGGCCCTCGACCGCCATGCCGAGGCCGAGGAGCGCTTCCGCCTTCTCGGCGGTTATGACTTCGGGGCGCGCGTCGAGGCCGTGCTCGCGGGCCTTGGCCTGAGCGCACCTGGGCGGGTGAACGAGCTATCCGGCGGCCAGGCGCGGCGCTTGGGCCTGGCCAGGCAACTCTTGGCGCCGGCCGACGTCTACCTCCTCGACGAGCCAACCAACCACCTAGACGCCGCTGGCCTTACCTGGTTGGAGGAGTGGGTGCGTGCAAGCAAGGCCACGATGTTGATCGTCTCTCACGACCGCGACTTCCTCGACGCCACCGTTAGCACGGTCGCCGAGCTGGAGCGCGGCGGCATGAAGGTGTGGCCGGGCACGTACACGGAGGCCATGAGCGCGAAGGCTGCCGAAACCGCCAACCAACGCAGGCTGTACGAGGCGCAGGTCCGCACCAAGAAACGACTCGAGGAGGAGGCGGCAAGGCTCGCCTCGCAGAGCCGCAGCGCGGACAAGTTCAACCACAAGCGGGCGGGCAACCAGGCACTCATCCTGGCCAAAGCGAAGTCCGAGAACGTGTCGCGCACCCTGGCGCGGCGCGCGAAGGCGCTCGAGGCGCGCACCGACAAACTGGAGGTGGTGGCCAAGCCGTTCGAGGACGGCGCGCTGCCCACTATCCCTTTACCTGACGTGCCGCTGGGCCCCACAGACGTCGTGCGCCTCAGCGACGTGAGCGTCGTGCGGGGTGGGCACACGCTCGTGAGGGGCCTCTACCTGCTGTTGAGGCGCGGTGAAAAGCTAGCCATCACCGGACCCAACGGCAGTGGCAAGAGCAGCTTGTTGAAGACCGTGTTAGGCGAGTTGGCCCCCGCGGCAGGCACGGTGACGTTGGGGGTTGACGCCCCGTTCGTCCTCACGCAGGACGGCTCGGAGTTGACTAGCTTCGTTAGCCTCGAGGACGCCATAAGGGCCGCGCAGCCTTTGCTGCAACGCCAGGATCTCCACCATCTGCTAGCGCGCCTAGGGCTACCTAACGACCCTAACGCTCCGCTCGCGACGCTGTCTGGCGGGCAGCGCACCCGCTTGGTACTCGCGCGTCTGGCGGTCACGCGCGCCCCACTGCTGGTATTGGACGAACCCACTAACCACCTCGACGTGAAGATGGTCGAGGCGCTCGAGCGGTTGTTGGTCGAGTATCAGGGAGCTGTACTACTCGTCTCGCACGACAGGCGGCTGGTCGAAGCCGTAGCTGGCCGGGTAATGAGGTTAGGCGGGCCTTGACACTCCGCGCAACGGCGTGCAATCTTCTAATCCTGAGTGAAGCACTCAGGATTACATTTTGCACCGCTGCTTGAACTTCAGCCCCACCGGGCGAATCCAAGATAACCCACTCGCCCCCGGCCTAACCGGGAGCGCAAGGAGGACATCATGAGCAACTCCCTTACGCGGCTGCTAGCCGTTACGGTCACGGCCGCAGTCATCGGGCTTGCCTCCGCGCAGACCGTCACCGTAGAAACCGCGCGCGGCGCCGCGACGGCGCCAACCAACCCAACGAAGGTCTTCGCGTACGACTACGGCACCATCGACACCCTCCACGAGCTGGGCATCACGGTCGACGGCGCCCCGCCGATCACCGGCCGCGCGCCAGCTTGGGCGCCAACGAACGCCATCGCCATCGGGTCGCTGTTCGAACCAGACTACGAGGTGGTCAACGCCGAGCAGCCGGACCTCGTCATCGTCGCTGGTCGCTCCGCCCCCGCATTCGATGAACTCGCTAAGCTCGCCCCGACCATCGACCTGACCTCATCAGGCGACCTAGTGGCAGACCTCAAGCGCAACGTCACCACCCTCGCGGCCATCTTCGGCAAGGATGCCGAAGGCGCGGCCGCGCTGGCCAACCTAGACGCCAAGATCGGGGCCGTACGCGCGTCGCTCTCCAACGTCGGCAACGGCATGTTGCTCATGGTCACGGGCGGCAGCCTCACCATCGTGGCGCCAGACAACGCCCGCGCCGCGCTCCTCTACGGCGTCCTCGGCGTAACCCCGACCGTCGACGACGTGCAGTCCGCCACCCACGGCGAGCCGATCAGCTTCGAGTTCCTCCTGCAGCACGACCCACAGTGGTTGTACGTCATCGACCGCGACGCCGCCATCGGCACTGAAGGCGCGCAGCCCGCCGCCGCCGTTCTCGATAACGAGCTCATGCACCGCACGACGGCCTGGAAGTCCGGGCAGGTCGTGTACCTCGACCCGTTCGACTGGTACATCGTCTCGGGCACCGGCATCGGCTCCCTCAACGCGATGCTCGACGAGCTCGCCGCCGCGCTGCCGTAAGCCTGCGTGCCGTTAGGTGAGGCGAGACATCACGGCTGGCTACTCGCCGGCGGCGCCCTGGTGGTGCTGGCGTTAGCCGTCCTGAGCCTCACGGTGGGGGTCTTCGACCTCTCCTGGCGCGGGATCTTCGAGGGCGGCGAGAACCGCACCGACGCGCTGGTGCTCCTCGCCAGCCGCGTGCCTCGCACCATCGCCGTGCTACTGGTGGGCGCCTCCATGGGGGTCG
>JBIQMD010000161.1:0-5115 GCA_044463725.1 Truepera radiovictrix | reverse complement strand
GGTCTGTGCCAGCAGGCCAGTGGCAAGGTCGCTCCAGTTGGCCGCCTTGTCCATTTGGCTGACGGGGATCATGAAGAGGACCTCGACCAGCCCGCCGTCCTTGCCGTACACGAGCCAAGGACCGTCAGGCGCAACAGCTGGATCGATGAACAGCGCCCCGGCGCCAGGGATGAAGGCTGGCAGTGGGAGGATGGTATCGACACCAACGTAAGGAGCGGGCGGCGGCGACTTCGTGAGGTCGGCCGTCTGCGCGCTGGCCAGTGGAAGGGCGAGGAGCGCCACGGCGGCGAGCATGCCCGCCGAGCGCCGTAGGAGCGGAGCTGTTGCGATGTTGCGTAGTGAGAGGTTCATGGACTAAGGCTCCTTTCCGCTTTCGCGGAGGGCGCTCTCGTTCGGGGGCGCCCTTACCCAGAGAGGCTACACCCTTGTTGGTAATAACGCAGGTCATTTGTGTCATTGTTGACGGTAGACGGCGGTTAGACTTCGGCGCCGCAGAGTCAACGATTGTTTCACGTGAAACAATCAGGCCGGAGGAAGAGCATGCCGCAAGGACCGGTACCCAGAAGCGCGCTCGGGGGCACCCCCCGGGGGAACGATGCCTTGGGTGCACCGCCGACAACTCGCCAAGCGCTATTCGACGAACTACTCAGGGTGAAGCCGGCCGGCCTAACACTCGACGAGCTGGCGGAACACTTGAACGTCGCCCGCAACACCGTGCGTCAGCAGGTCACGGCGCTCGAGCGCGACGGGCTAGTGGCGCAGAACGGCCTGCGGCCTAGTGGTCGGCGCCCCAGCCGCACGTACGGCCTAACGGAGCACGGCATGGAAGCGTTCCCAAGACGCTACGACCTGCTATCTCTGACCATGCTCCGCGCCATCCGTGAGCGCGTTGGCGATGAGGCCACGGAAGACGTGCTCACGAACATGGCAGAGGGCCTAGCCGCGAACTGGCTCCCCGTTCTTGAGAGGCTCAAGCCGCAGGAGCGCCATTCTGCGGTCATCGAGATCATGAACCAACTAGGCTACAAAGCCACCGTCGCCCAAGACGGCGAGTCGCTTGAAGCCATCAACTGCGTCTACCACCACGTTGCACAGGAGACGCGCTCCGTCTGCCGTTTCGACGAGCGGCTCCTCTCGCTGCTATTGGGGAAGGACGTCCGCTTGACCTCGTGCATGGCGGATGGCGAGGGTAGTTGCATCTTCGCGGCCCTGACGTCAGGCAGCAAGGCGCGATGACGATCGGCCAAGCGGCGCGGCTTCGCGCCGCCTACGACGAACAACTGCGCGGCGCTCCTGAAACGACAGGCGCGCTAGCCGCTACTCGCTTGGGGCCGCTCCACCTCGCGCGCTTCCCGGGCGGGTTCGGGTTCATCACTTATGAAGACCTCGGCGGAGCGAACGAGCTTGCTATTCGGCAGCTCGTGCAAGACGCGCTCGCTCACTTCGTTGCCGCGCGCGACGTCAACCGCGTCGAGTGGAAGACTCGGGGCCACGACCACGCACCTGGGCTACACGAAGCGCTCATGGAGAACGGCTTCGTCCCCGGCGAGCCGGAAGCCATCATGGTCGGCGAGGCGCAGAAGCTGGCAGTAGGGGTGCCGCTGCCGGAAGGCGTGACGCTACGCCGAGTAACGGCTGCACCGGACATACTTGCCATGACCACGCTGCAAGCGGAGGTGTTCGGCGACCCCGACCCGGAGGTGATCGCCGAAGACATGCTGCACCGGCTCTCACTCCGCAACGGCATGGAGCTGTGGGTTGCCGAGCACGACGGGCGCGTGGTCACGGCCGGGCGGCTAGAACCCGTGCCAGGAACGAGCTTCGCCGGGATCTGGGGTGGCGCTACCCACGAGCAGTGGCGCGGGAGGGGCATATACCGCGCGCTGACTGCCGCGCGTGCCAGATCTGCGCTTACTTTGGGCAAGACGCTGATCAACAGCGACTCGACGGAGTACTCGCGGCCGATCCTGGAACGGTCTGGACTCCTCAAGGTGAGCACGACGACGCCTTACCGCTGGCGCCGCTGAGCCAGCGCAGTTTTGCGCTTGCCGCAACTGACGGCGATAATGCCGGCATGCCGACAAGTAACCGAGTGCTGCGCGCCAGCACCCCCAAGTTCCGTGCCCTGCCGCTTCGCGCCCTAGTGTTCGCAACTGCCGTGGCGGGCGTCATGTTGGCGGCCGTTGCGTACGCCGACCACGGCAACGCTAACCGTTACGACCTAAGGCCCACCGCCATAGCTCAGGTGGCTGGCCCCGGTGTGCCCATCGACCTCTTTCAGTCAGATACGCGCTTCACAAAGCAATCGACGGCGGGAAGCGTCGAGCCAGACCTCGAACAGGTGCTCATCGGCACGAGGTCGCTTAGAGTTTCGACCGACGGCGACGCTCAGCAGGTGAACCTCCGAGCAAGCAACCTGAGCCCACTTGACCTCAGCCAACAGTTCCTGCGGCTCAACCTGAAGATCAAGGGGCTCGCGCACCTTGATTACCTCACGATCTACCTGAGCGGCGATGGGTTCGAGACTTACGACTCCTTTCCGGTCGTCGTTGGCGGCGTGAACCCCGCGAACACGTACGCGGACGAGGACGACTGGTTCACCATCACTGCCGGTCTCGGTTCGACCGTGGCAGGCGCGCCGCCGAGCATCGACCTGGCCAGCGTCACCGACGTGCAGTTGAGCATCAAGGACGACGGCAAGGAGGCCGTGACTGCCTGGTTGGACTCCCTTGAGGCGGTCGCGTTGCCCCCACGCGGGAAGGTCTCGCTCGTGTTCGATGACGCCCGCGACGGTGTCTTCGATTTCGCGCTGCCCCTGGCACAGCGCCTGGGCCTCAAGGCCAGCATCGCCGTCATCGTCGACCTCATCGGGCAGCCGAGTTTCATGACCGTCGATCAGCTTCGGGTCGCGGAGCGCTTCGCGGGTTGGGAAGTGATAGCTCACCACCTCACGCCCCTCGAGGCCGGCGGCTTCGACACCCTGGCGAGTGACGACCTAGCCGCCGAGCTGACTGGAGTCAAGACGTGGCTATTGGAGCAAGGGTTCCAACGCGGGTCCGAGGTCATCGCGTACCCGTACGGCGGCTTCAACGAAGCATCGATCGCTCTGGTCCGAGAGTTCTTCGCCGCTGGCCGCACCATCGTCCGCAGCCAAGGGGTGGAGACGTGGCCCCCCGCCGACCCGTACCGCCTACGCGCAGTTAGCGTCGTGCCGAGCGACAGTCCGGCCGTCTTGAACGCGCTGATCGACCGGGCGGCAGAAGAGCGGACCTGGTTGATAGTCGTCTTCCACCAGGTGTACCCACGGGGCTCGGAGTTCGATACTTACTACTACACCGAGGACTTGGCTTCAGTGTTGACGCACGTCGCGGCGGCCGACGTGGACGTCGTGCTCCTGTCAGAAGCCTTGTTCGGGCGCTAAGAAGCGGCGGTGTAGTCGGGCGCCGTATTCCGTTGCCCGACCGCACCGCCCAAGTCCGTCAACGGAGCGCCGTCACCTGTTCAGCGGTGACCGTTGGCGCGGAGTTCCCGAAGCTAGTGCGCTCGTGGTTGACGACCGCAGCGATTTCCTCGTCTGAGAGCTGCCCCGCGAAGGCTGGCATGGCGGATGCGTAGGTAACGCCGTCTATGGTGGAGCCCTGCTTGCCGTGCAGCACCGTACTGATGTGCTCGCTTGGGTCTTGGGCCGTTACGACGGGGTCACCTGCCAGTGGCGGGAACACTCCCGGCAGACCTTGCCCCGAAGCCTGGTGGCAGGCAGAGCAGAGGTTGGCATAGAGCGAGGCGCCCTTGGCGTCGGTGGCTTGGCCAGTCGGCGCGCCGGCCGCGCCGCTGACGGCGCCAGGCGCCTGGCTCGTCTGCACCGTGGTCGAACTGAACGTGGGGGTGACCGCGAAGTCTGGCGACGGGTTCCAGTGACGCACGCCGTAGAAGATGCCGAACGACACGATGAACAGCACGAGTACCCACGTCCACGTCGGGATGGGCGCTGGCGTCTCCGCGCGAGAAGGTTCCCACGCCTTCTCTCCCGCGCCCCCGTAGGAGTTGACGAGCACAGGCACCTTGCCGCCCAGCACATCGCCTGGCGTGATGCCGTGCACGGCGATCCCGGGGCCGTTGCGCACACTGAAAGGTACGGTGCGAACGCCTTTGTTCCCGTTCGTGTCGAAGGCCTCGATCCGCAGTACGTGGTCGCCGTCTTCTAGCTGTGTGGAGTCAAGCTCGAAGCTGACGGGCGGGCGGTAACTGACGATCGGCTCCGCCCCACCGTCCAGGTAGACATCTATGCGGGTGAGGTCGCGGTCGCTTCTCCCCGCCTCGCCGGTGGCATTGCCGCCCCGTTGCGCGGCCTCAGCCGCGTCCTTTTCGCTCATCGCAGACTCCTCATCGTTGGTCCCTCAAGATGCGCCGTTTGATGTGACTGGGCGCAGTCTCGCCAGGCTTGACGACGTAGCGGATCGTCATGGCGGTCACCAGCACAGTGATGATCACGCCAGCCACCACCAGGACGTACTCGTAGCCGCCAGATGGGTCCGCAACGTGATGCCCGGCGGGTAGTAGCGTGAAGTGCTCGAGCGGATCTGCGCCCGCAACGGCAGCATGGGCCTCATGCTGCAGCGTTATCACCAGCCTGAGGAGCGGCGTCATCGGGCGGCCGCCACATCTGCAGGCGTTATCAGCGTGGCCGAGTTACCCCAGCTCGTGCGCTCGTGATTGATGACTGCCGCGATCTGGTCGTCGGAGAGCTGCGCCGCGAACGGCGGCATGGGCGAAGAGTACGTAACCCCGTCGATGACCGAGCCCTGCTTGCCATGAAGCACGGTGTCGATGTGCTCCTTCGGGTCGTCCGCCAACACCACGGCATTGCCGACGAGCGGTGGGAACGCACCCGTGATGCCTAGGCCCGTCGCTTGGTGGCAGCCCGAGCAGCTGCCCGTGAAAGTCGACGCGCCCAACGCCTCGTCCCAAGAGATGGGCGCTGCCGGCGCGGCGGCGGGTGTGGCTGCTGGGGTTTCGGCCGCCGTGGGCGGCGTGGCGGCGGGTGCAGGCGTGGCGGCTGGCGGGGTGGCGGCTGGCGGGGTGGCGGTCGGCGGGGTGGCGGACGGCGGGGTGGCG
>JBIQMD010000160.1:0-5151 GCA_044463725.1 Truepera radiovictrix | reverse complement strand
TCGATGAGGTCGAAGAGGAGCCGATCCGACGCGACCAGCTCGCCGAGGCCGCCGACGGCCATGCTGGCCTCGTCGCGCTCGAGCATCTCATCGCCGCTTGCCAACCGGTCGATGACGACGTCGAGTACGCCTTCAAGGGCGGCGGTGGCGAAGACAGCACAGAAGACTGCCACGAAGATCGTGCGGCGCAGGCTCATGAGGGGCCAAGTCGGTAGCCACCCGCTACGGTGCGTATCAAGTCCTCGGCCATCTTGTGGCGCAGTTGGCTTACGTAGACGCGCACCACACTCGCGCCAGATGACGCGTCGGGGAAGAAGCGCTCGAGCAGCTCTTCGACTGTGAATATGCGCTCCGGGTAGAGCGCGAACAGCTCGAGCATGGCGAACTCTCGGTCGCTGAGATCAACCTCTTCGCCACTCCAAGAAACGCGGCGGGTTGACAGGTCGACCGCCAGCGGTGGGCGCTCTAGGACAGTTCGCTTGGTGTGGGCGGTGCGCCTCAGCAGGGCACGCACGCGCGCCATGAACTCGGCCAGGCCGAACGGCTTCACCAGATAATCGTCCCCGCCCAGGTCAAGGCCGCGGACGGTGTCGAACTCGGCGTCTCGTGCGCTCGTGAACATGATCTGGCCGCTGTAACCAACGGCACGCAGGTCGGCGGCGAAGTCGAAGCCGGCGTCGTCGTTGTTCGGGAGCATCACGTCGATTATTGCCAGGTCGTAGCTGCTGGCGGCCATCGCCTCATAGGCCTCGTCTAGCGTTCGGGCCAGAGTCACTTGGTAGCGTGCTGCGCGCAGTACGTCGACCAGGGCGCCGGCGATGTCGGCCTGGTCCTCTAGTAGTAGGATTCGCATCTTCGCCCCTTTCGGAACGCTGCCCTTATGGCGTGCGACTTACGGTCCGCTTACCGGCCAGCAGTAGGCTAGCCGCGCAAGCGGCACGGGTCACCGTGGTCGAGGTAAAGGGTAAGCCGCCCTGCTCCACAGCGAGCTCCGGCGGCTCCGAGTAACATCGTATATCACGTTGTTTCTGCCTGGCACACGGCTTCGGTGCCATGCGTAGCAGCTGCCGCCGGGCTAGGCAAGCACCATTCACGAAGGGAAGTACCGACTTGAACCGAGCATCCGAGGAGTGGCCCGTCCAGGTCATTGGCGCCACTTGGCGCTACGCCGCGCTTGTTGCCCTAGCGCTAATTGCAGTTCTTACCTTAGCGCCGCGCGCCGCCGCCCAAGGCCTACTCGAAGGGCCGGTTCGCATCGGCGTGATTCTTCCACCCGGCACCCAGGACCCTGACGCGCTCGAGGCCGCCGTCGCTAGGGCCGCAACGCAGGGCGCGCAGATGGCGGGCGATGAGTTCCAGTTCAACGCCCAGCTGCTCGACATCGACTTCGCGCTGGCGAGCGCTTGGGCCGAGGGCCCAAGTGAAGTGCAGACCGCGGCGCAGGCGCTGTTGGAAAACGAAGGCGTGTTTGGCATCGTCGGCGGCTTCAACGCCGCCGACGCGGCTGCGTTGGCTGCCTGGTCGGCCGCGACCGGTATTCCGTTCGTGAACGTGGGCTCGTCTGCCGACACTCTGCGTAACGGCCTGTGCCAAGCCACCGTGTTCCACATCGAGCCGAGCGCAGCGATGTACCTGGACGCCATGGCCGGCTGGTACGTGCGCGGCGGCCTGCGCAACTGGTACTTCGTGCGGGGTGAAGACGATGAGTCGAACGCACAACTCAAGCGCGTCATCAAGGGCATGAAGGACCGGCACTTCGGCGCGCGCAGCGTAGGCGACACCGTATTCGAGCCAGGCACCGACCTCGGCGACCTAGCCAAGCGCATCACTAGAGCGGGCGCAGACCTGGTCGTGCTGCTACTGCCCGCGCAAGACCAGCTGACCGTACTTGCTGCCTTGGAGGCAGGCGGGGTCAAAGCGATGGTTACGGGATTCCCGTACCCGGAGGCCGAGACGCGCACCTTCTACGCTGCTTCTCGCTCCGCCGCGCCGACGCTTGGGGCCGGCCACCGCATCAGCTCCTGGGAGGCCACCCTCGACGCGTACGGTGCCCGCGAGCTCAACGCCCGCTACCGCGCCTCGTACGACGAGCCGATGGACGCAAGCGCCTGGGCGGTATACCAGGGAGTCAAGGCCCTCTACGAGGCAGCATTCTTCGGGGCCTCCGGCGACCCTGCCGCCGTGATCGCATACTTGAGTAGCGACAAGGCCGTGCTTGACGTCTGGAAGGGCATCGGTACCACCTTCCGGGCGTGGGACGGTCAGTTGCGGCAGTCGGTCTACCTCGTGAAGATCGACGCCAGCAACGAGGATCCTTTCACGCTAGCGAGCTTGGTTGGCGAACTACCCGCCATCTACATGCCTGGCACCGACCCGGTCGAACGCCTCGACCAGATCGGCGACTTGGCGCAGGCGAGCACGTGCGCCCGTTGAGCGAACGGCAGGACCTGCGGCCCGCGACCCCTGTACTTGCGCATTCCTTACTCCCGCAACTTAGGCTGGACCAGGGTGCCGTGGAACGTCGAAGAGGGGTTGGCGGAACGCGGCCGTTACCAGCTCGCATGGCCCGCCATGGGCGCGAGCGGAAGGAGAACATGAGCAACCGCAAAAACGGGGGAGCCCTGCGCTTTCCTCGAATCTTGATCGTCTCTGCCGTAGCACTGCTACCGCTGTTGGGCTCCACGGCGCTGGCTCAGGCGGACTCGTACCGCCTTTACGTTGCCAACGAGTTCAGCGCCGACATCACCGTTATCGACACTACGACCAACGCAGTGATCGGCACGATCACCGTCTCTGGTCGGCCGGGCGAGGTGCGCCCGCGCGGCATGGCCGTTAGCCCTGATGGCACCACCGTCTACACGTCGATAAGTGACTTCAACCCGCAACTCGAGACGCCGGAGGACAAGATCATCGGCATCGACGTGCGCAGCAACGAAGTCGTCAGTCAGTTCCGCGCCGGCGGAAACCCCGAGCGCGTTGCCGTCACGCCGGATGGTACCCAGATCTGGGCGGCGTTGGAGGCCATCGCCCAGGCGGCAGGCTACGACGTGACTACGGGCGAGCAGTTCGCTACCTTCCGCGTGGGAGTCGAGGCCGAAGGGGTGGCAGTGAGCCCGGACGGCAGCTTCGTGTACGTGACCGCAGAAGCCACGCACACCGTCACGGTCATCGACACCGCCGAGCTCAAGGTCCTAAAGCACATCTTGGTTGGCAACCGCCCGCGGGTAGTCGAGTTCTCCAACGACGGCAGCCGCGCCTACGTGTCCGCTGAGATCGGGGGCACCATCTCGGTCATCGACACGAGCAACCACACCGTCATCGACACCATCAACCTGGGCCTCGACTCGCGCCCGGTCGAGATCGCCGTTGACCCGACCAGCAGCCGCATCTTCGTGGCTGGTGGTGGCACGAGCGCCGTGTATGTCATCGATACGACCGATAACAGCGTAGTCTCCATCATTCGCGAGCAGATGGGCAGGCGCCCGTGGGGCATCGCCATCACGCCAGACGGTAAGCGGGTGTACACCGCTAACGGTCTGTCAGACAGCGTCTCGGTCATCGATACCGATTGCCTTTGCGTCATAGACAGCATTGCCGCGGGCCGTGGGGCCCACTCGGCGGAGATTGGCGTGATCCCAGGTGGCCTCTAAGTTCATGCGGCGGGTTTGCGCCACATTGCTGACTCTTTCGCTCGCTGGCATGGCCTTCGCACAGTACGGCTACTCACCATTCTTCGACCAGCCATTGGTGCAGAACCAGGGTTACGGATTCGAGCTGGTGTTGCAGCGCCTGCGCGTGGTCGACGCCTTCACCGCACCGCTCAACGAAGAGCTCAATGAGCAGGTTGAGGAGATGCTCGATAGTGACGTGAAGCGCTTCATCGGCACCCTGGCCGAACGCGACACGCAACTAGCCAGCGACCTGCTCGAGGCTCTCGCCGAGGTAGCCGCGCTGGTGGATGACGGCGAAGATGCGTCTGCTGCAGTCGCGGCCGCCCGCGAGTTGGTGTGGCGTGCATACGACGTCGTCGTTCACCCCGACATAAGGCACTCCCCGGCGTTCATCGGGGGCCTGATCTCAGACTTGTCGTTGGGTGAAGGCGGCGTGGCCGAAGGTTACGAAGAGGCTGCCGATGGCGGCGAGGACCTGTGGGTGTACACGAGCGGTTGGTCGGCGTTGCAGCGCGTCAACGAACTGTGGGCTCAGGTCGCGGTGGTGGCAACCGCTCAGCAGCGCCTCGACGTTGAGGAGATGCTCGTCATCCTGAACGAGCTCTACCCGCAAGCGCAGCCGCCGGAGGCCATCACGGGTAGTCCTGAAGAGGCTGAGGCGCCCGTGCAACGTATGCTTGGCATCATCGAGGCGGTGACGGACGCAGAGCTGTTCGCTGGCCGTGACCTCAAGGCGCTGGCGGGTCATCTGGCCACCGAGACCGCCGCCACCTGCGCCTACTACCGAGCCGGAAACGACGCCGTCGCACTAGAGGGCATGTTCGCGATCGGTGAACTCTACGTGCGCTACCTAGCCGATTTCCTCGGCTTCATGGTCCCAGAGGTTCACGAGGAGGCGTACGCGGTCATCAACGGACTCACCGGCCTCGAGGCCGAGAGTGCGGAGGATGACGACGACGAAGGCGAGGAGACACAGGCGCTTGGCGCCGATCCCGCCGGCTCGTGCATGGAACTTCAAGAGGCGCTCGAGGAAGCCTTCGTGGCCCTAGGGGGCTAACCGCCCGCGTCCGCTGCGCGGTCACGGTAAGGTTCCGAGGATGAATTCGAACGCGCAGCCGGTCAGGGAGGGCGCGGCACAGACCGCGCAACTAGCCATCGAGGCCGACCGACTCGGCCGCCGCTACGGCGACGTGGTGGCGGTCGAGTCGGTTTCTCTCTCGATAGCCGAGGGCGAGTTCTTCGCCCTGCTTGGTCCCAACGGGGCAGGCAAGACCACGACCATGCACATGCTCACCACGCTCGTCACGCCAACCACCGGCAGCGCCAGCGTGATGGGCTACGACGTAGTGCGCGACGCGGCACTGGTACGGCGTAGCCTTGGCATGGTCTTCCAAGACCCGGCTCTAGACGACAGGCTAACGGCAGAAGAGAACCTTGAGATCCACGCCGTGTTGTACGGCGTTCCCCGCAAGCAGGTGAA
>JBIQMD010000159.1:0-5164 GCA_044463725.1 Truepera radiovictrix | reverse complement strand
CCGCGAGGGCACTTCGGAGCACCGCAGGGTCTTGCTTGACGGGGAGAACGAACTCGTTGAAGTAACGCCGCTCGACCTCCGGCGCGTAGCCGGCGGCTACGAGCGCGTCTGCTAGCGCGTGGGCGTTGGCAACCGAACCTAGCGCAAGGTCGCGTAACCCTTGTGGCCCGAGCGCCGCCACGTTGATGGCGGCCATCACCGCCGTCAGTTGGTGATTCGAGCAGATGTTGGACTTGGCCTTCGAGCGCCTGATGTGCTGCTCGCGCGCCTGCAGCGTGAGCACGAACGCGCGCTTGCCTTCCACGTCGACCGTCTCGCCGACTAGTCGGCCTGGGAACTGCCTGATGAGGGACTCGCCAACGACCATGAACCCGAACGCCGGACCGCCGAAGTTGACGGGGTTGCCGAGGGTCTGGCCGTCACCTGCGGCGATGTCGGCGCCGTACTCACCAGGAGCAGTAAGCACGGCCAGGCTCAGTGGGTCTATTGCCGCCACCATCAAGGCTCCGCCAGCGTGCGCGGCGCTCGTCAGGCCAGCCATGTTCTCCAGGTAGCCAAGGTAGTTGGGCTGCTGTGCCACTACGCAGGCGACGTCGTCGCCCACGTCTGGAGTGAGGGTGGTGTGCGGGTCGAGGTCGAGAATCTCGAGCTCGGCGTCGAGCGCGGTCAGGTAGGTGGCGATCACCGCGCGCGTCTCGGGGTGCACGCCGCGGCTGACCAGCACCCGGTCACGGCCCGTCTGCCGGATCGTGAGGAGCACGGCCTCTGCGACGGCGCTTGCGCCGTCGTACATGCTGGCGTTGCTGACTGGGAGACCCGTCAGCTCGGCCATGATGGTCTGGTACTCGAACGTCGCCTGCAGGAGGCCTTGGGCGACCTCAGGCTGGTACGGCGTGTAGGCCGTGACGAACTCGCTTTGCATGGCCAAGTGCGCCGTGACGCTTGGGGTGAAATGGCGCCGCGCGCCCCCGCCCAGGAAGTTCGGTCCGCTCGCCACGTTCTTGGCTGCGAGCTCGTGCAGGTGCTCTAGGAGGCTTGCCTCGTCCATGCCTCTAGGCAGGTCTATGTCTGGGTCGCGTAGTGCCTCTGGGAGATCGGCGAAGAGCGCATCGATCGATGGCGCACCGATCTTGGCCAGCGCGCGCTCGACGTCGGCTGGCGTGTGTGGGATGTAACGCACTCAGCTCTCCTCTGAAGCGCTTTTCTGGTACGCATCAGCGTCAAGCAGTTCGTTCAGCTCAGCGTCGTTCTCTAGCTCGATGCGGAAGAGCCAGCCACCCGTGTACGGCTGGTCATTGATCAGTTCTGGCGTCGTTTCGAGCGCGCCGTTGACGTCCGTGATGACGCCCGTTACGGGCGCGTAGATGTCGGAGGCAGTCTTGACGGACTCGACGACCGCCACTTGGTCGCCCTTGGCAACGTGGCGACCGGACTCTGGGAGTTCCACGAAGACGACGTCACCCAACTGGTCCTGAGCGAAGTCGGTGATGCCGACGGTGACCGCCTCGTCTTCGCGGCGAACCCACTCGTGCGACGTGGCGTAACGGAGTTCTTCTGGTGTCTTCATCTAGTCTCCTCAACCGCGCTAGTGGCGCGGGCGGTGTAGCTGCATCATGCCCCGAAAAACGGGGGCTTAGCGACTCGTGCGGCGACTGGCTGGCCGCGGATCTCGACGGCTAGCGCCGTGCCCGTCTCCGAGAGGTCACGATCAACCCAGGCGAAGCCGATCCCGTCACGGGTGAGGGGCGAGAGCGCGCCGGAGGTAACCTCGCCGACCGCAAGGCCGTTCGCGTCCAGCACGCGGTATCCCTGGCGCGGGATGCCGCGGCCTTCCAGGCGCAACCCGACGAGGACGCGCTTGCACTCAGGAGCCCACATGGCAGCGCGCCCGAAGAACTCCTTGTCCTTGACCACCCAAGCGAACGGCGTGCACAGCGGGTTAGAGGTCTCGGTCAACTCGTGTCCGTAGAGCGGGAAGCCCGCCTCGAGGCGTAGCGTGTCGCGGGCTCCGAGGCCGCAAGGCGTGGCGCCTCCTTGGACCAACATGTTCCACACGGCAACGGCGTCCGTTGGGCGTAGAAACACCTCGAAGCCGTCCTCGCCCGTGTAGCCCGTGCGGCTGAGGCGCGCCGGGATGCCGGAGAGTGTGACGTCCAGCGTGGCGTTGCGCTTGGTCTGCGTCAGGTCCACGTCGAGGAGCTGACCCAACAACATCGGCGCTCCAGGGCCCTGCAGGGCGAGAAGCGCGACGCTGTCCGACTCGTCGATGACGTGGCAGTCGTAACCCTTCACGAGGTCCTGAAGGTGACGCAGCACCGCCTCGGTGTTGGCCGCGTTGGCCACCACTAGGTAGTCCTGTTCGCCGTCGCGGTAGACGAAGAGGTCGTCGATCAGGCCACCGTGGTCGTTAGGCAGCATGCTGTATTGGCCGCGTCCTAACCGCAGGCGTTCAGGGTCGTTGAGGGTGGCGTACTGCAGGAAGCGGGTGGCGTCAGGGCCGATGACTCGGATCTCTCCCATGTGTGAGACGTCGAACAAGCCGACGCCCTGCCTCACGGCCAGGTGCTCTTGGTTGATGCCGGTCTGATAGTGCAGTGGCATGGCGTAGCCGGCGAACTCGACCATGCGACCGCCGAGTTCCTCATGCGTTTCGAACAGCGGGGTGCGCTTCATCGCGCTGACCATATCATGCGTTCGATAGACCAGTTTTCCCGTCCAGGTGGGCGGGAACAACGCAGCCTGTCATCTGGTCAAGCGCGCTGGGCGAGCTTCTCGAGCACCATCGTGGCGACGCCGCGCAGCGGTTCGAACACGCCCTCGAAATTGGCGGCCACGGCCTCGTAAATGGGCACCTTGCCCTGTGGGTCAAGCACGGCCTTGAGCATCGTCAGGTCGAGCGCCTCTGGCAGGTCGCGCTTGTTCGCCTGAATGACGAGCGGTACGTCGGAGATGCGCATGTTGTACTCCTGCAGGTTTTCACGCAGGTTCCTCAAGCTCTCGGCGTTGGCGCGCAGGCGCGCTGGGTCCGAGTCGGCAACGAAGACAACACCATCGACCCCGCGCAAGATGAGCTTCCGCGACGAGTTGTAGAACACTTGCCCAGGCACGGTGTATAGGTGAAACCGCGTCTTGAAGCCGTTTACCTTGCCCAGGTCGAGCGGCAGGAAGTCGAAGAACAGCGTGCGCTCGTCCTCGGTGGCTAGCGATACCATCTCGCCCTTCGACTCAGCTGGAACCTGCTGGTAGATCTGCTTGAGGTTCGTGGTCTTGCCGGAGAGTCCGGGGCCGTAATAAACGATCTTGAAGTTGATCTCGCGTGCCGAGAAATTGATGGTGCTCATCTTTGCCTCGTTCCGAACAGACCGTCTAGCAGGGCGTTGGCATCTTGCTGGAACTCGGCATCGAACTCCATCGCTGGCGGGGCCTCTTCCGCGCTTTCAAGGGCAACGCGGATGGCGTCAGCCGCATGCTTCGTGGCGATCTTGACGCGGCCCAACTGCGCGGTGGTATCGAAGACCGTGACGAGCAGCGCCTCGGCGCCAAGCTCCTCCAGGTAAGTGCCTACCTCGGCGCCCTGCTGCACCGTCTCACGGAAACCGTCCTCGCCGAACAGGTTCGCAATAGCGCGGTTGGCCGCGTAATTGGAGGCGACCAGCGTTGCGAACGAGTCGAAAGACGGCGGCTTCGGGGCCCACAGCGCCCGGGAGTGCATGAGCACGAAACCCTTGTGATCGATGATGAGGGCGTACCGCGCTCGGCTCCTCGCGAGAAGTTCACGCAAGATGCCATCGACGGTATCGAAGGTAGACCCATAGAGGTCGAGCGACGGCTCGAGCATGTGGCCCACTCTAACAGCAGCCACAAGCTGGCAGCGTAGAAGACGCCACTTCGGTGGATGCCGAACGCACGCGAACCGCTGCTGCGCGCGAACGGAGCCCAGCGTTTTGAGCCTGTAATGTGGAGTTCCATGACCGACGCGTCCACTACCAGTAGCTCCAGACTTCCAGCAGACACGCACCTAGGCCGCATCTTCCTACGAGTACGCGACCTGCGGCGGGCAGCAGGCTTCTACAGCACGGCGTTGGGCCTCGAAGTGTTGATGGAGGCGGACGGCTACACCGAACTGGGCGTGGCGGGGCGCGGCCTGATCGGACTGATCGCCGCGCCAGACGCAGTGTCCTCGCCGCATGCGCCCGGGCTTTACCACCTGGCCCTGCTCCTGCCTGACCGAGCCGCACTTGGCGCCTTCCTACGGGCCACCGTCCACGACCGCACGCGCCTGCAGGGCACCGCCGACCACGGCGTCAGCGAGGCCGTCTACCTAGCGGACCTCGAGGGCAACGGCATCGAGGTCTACCGCGACCTGCCGCGCAGCGAGTGGCCGTGGAGCAGTAGCGAGGTGGAGATGATCACGGCCCCGATGGACGCTCGCGGAGTGCTTGAGTCCGGCCACCCGTCGCAGGGTGGCTTCAAGGCGCCAGCTAGCTCGACCCTCGGCCATGTGCACTTACAGGTGAGCAACCTGCAGCGCGCCGGTGAAAGGTTCCGCGACGTGATCGGCTTCGACGTCACGCAGTCGAGCTACCCCGGGGCGCTGTTCCTCTCCGCCGGGGGCTACCACCATCACATCGGACTGAACACTTGGGCCTCGGCGGGTCGGCCGCCTGCGCCCCACGGCTCCCTAGGGCTTGATTGGTTCGAGATCGTGGTTCCGGACGCCACTGCACGCGCCGCGCTCATGGAACGGCTCGAGGCGCACTCCAACAACGAGGACTCTGAGGTTGCGGCGGTGCCAGCCCGCATCCACCGCGATGTCGACGGGATCGGCGTGGCGGTGGCTGCGGGCTGAGCTGGCGGGCGCGTTCGCCCTTGGGTCAGCCGGGTAGACCCCGTGAGGAAGTTCCGGTACCAGTCGGCCGACGACGTCGCCTTGAGTTGCTGCGAGTGTAATGCGACGTTAACGAAGCCCAACCTGCGGCGGTAGCGTAACGCCCACTCGCAGTTGCCCATCAGGCTCCACCGGAAGCACGACCGGGCGGATGGAGTGACCGGAATGGGCGCCACTTGCCAAAGCGAAAGACGCGGCTTCCGAAGAAACCGCGTCCTGGACTTGGTAGCGATGGACGGGATCGAACCGTCGACCTCACGATTATGAGTCGTGCGC
>JBIQMD010000158.1:0-5187 GCA_044463725.1 Truepera radiovictrix | reverse complement strand
TACGACTTGAGCGTGAGACAGTCATATTAGTTGCGTGAGATAGCTGCCGCGCCCAGCTCTAGTAACCCACCGCCTGCCCGTCCTTGCGCGGATCGCTGCCCGTCGCGTAAGCGCCGTCCTCTAGGCGCAGCGCCAACTGAGCCCCGCCGAAACCGAAGTCGGTGCCTACCTTCGAACGGTGCAGCACATGTCCGCGCGCCTCCAGCCCCGCGATGGTCTCGGGTGAGTAGCCGTCCTCGAGCGCCACCTCCAACCCTCCCATCACGCGCCAGCGCGGGGCGTCGGCGGCGGACTGCGGGTTCTGACCATGGTCGGCCAGGCGCAGGACCATCTGCGCGTGCCCTTGCGGTTGCATCGGGCCGCCCATGACGCCGAAGCTCATCACTGGCGCGCCGCCACGCGTGAGGAACGCCGGGATGATGGTGTGGAACGGCCGTTTGCCGCCCTCGGCATGATTGGGGTGGCCGGGCTGGTTCACGAAGCCCGCCCCGCGGTTCTGCAGGGAGATGCCGGTGCCCGGCACCACCACCCCGGAACCGAAGCCGTAGTAGTTCGACTGGATGAACGACACCATCATGCCGCTCTCGTCAGCTGCCGTTAGGTAGATGGTGCCGCCCGCCGGCGGGGTGCCGTACTCCGGCACTTGCGCCCGCTGCGGGTCGATGAGCTTGGCGCGTGCGGCCAGGTAGGCGGGGTCGAGGAGCTCCCTCGGCCGCACCAGCATGTGGTCGCGGTCGGCCACGTGTGCGTAGGTATCTGCGAACGCTAGCTTCATCGCTTCGATCTGCAGGTGCAGGCTCTCGGCGCTGTCTACGGGGTACTGGCCGTGCCCAACTTGCTCTAGTATGCCGAGCATCTGCAGTGCGGCTATGCCTTGCCCGTTCGGCGGAATCTCGTGCAGCTCGTACTCGCCGTACGCCTGATCGACGGTGCCTACCCAGTCGGCCCGGTGGTCCGCCAGGTCGTCCAGGGCAAGGGGTGCGCCGTTGCGCTTGGCGTCGGCGACCATCGCCTCGGCCAGGGCGCCGCGGTAGAAGGCCTCACCCTTGCTCGCGGCGATCAACTCGAGCGTCTGCGCCTGGTCTGGGAACTTGAACAGTTCGCCTGGGGCCGGTGCGCGGCCGCCAGGCAGGAAGCCGCGCCGGAACTCGGCGAACTCGCTGCCAGCGAAGGCCTTCTCGGCGTAAGACCAACCGCGCGCCGTTAACGGTGTCACGTGATAGCCGCCTCGTGCGTAGCGGATGGCGGGTTCGAAAAGCGTCTCGAAGGGCAGTTTCCCGAACTTCGCCGAGAGCTCGACCCAAGCAGACACGGCGCCAGGGACCGTCACTGAGCCCCAGCCGCGGGCGGGCTTCGCTTCTGTGCCGGCAACGTGCTCGGGCCTGAGCGCCTTGGGCGCACGGCCGGACGCGTTGAGGCCGTGAAGTTGGCGACCGTCCCACAGGATGCAGAACGCGTCAGAGCCGATACCGTTACCGGTTGGCTCGACGACCGTCATGGTGATGGCGGTGGCTATGGCGGCGTCAACTGCATTGCCGCCAAGCTGCAGCATGCGCAGGCCCGCTTGAGCGGCCAGCGGCTGCGAGGTCGCCACGACGTTGCGCGCGATGACGACGGGGCGTTGTGACGGGTAGGGAAGAGCATAGTCGAGCTTCATTGGGACTCGTTACCTCCGGTGGTGATCAGTCGCGCGGGTCGAGGGCGTCTCGCACGCCGTCACCGAACAGGTTGAAGGCCAGCACCGTGATGAAGATGGCGAGGCCTGGCCAGATGGCCATCCACGGCGCTTGGTTCATGAAGTTCTTGGCCACGTTGAGCATGCCGCCCCAACTGGGCGTAGGCGGCTGCACGCCTAATCCCAAGAACGAGAGGGACGACTCGGCGATGATGGCGCTCGCGATCGTGAGGGTGCCCTGCACTATCAGGGGCGCGAGACTGTTGGGCAGCACGTGTCTCGTGAGGATGCCGAAGTCGCGCGCGCCGCTGGCGGTGGCCGCCTGCACGTAATCTTCGCTGCGTACGGCCAAGACCTGCCCACGCGTGAGGCGAGCAAAAGTTGGGGCGCTAGCGATGCCGATGGCAACCATGGCGTTGGTGAGGCTCGGGCCGAACGCGGCCGCGAGCGCCACGGCGAGGATAAGGAACGGGAAAGAGAGCAAGGCGTCCGTGAAACGCATGATCAGTTCAGATAGGAAGCCGTGATAGAAGCCAGCGATGAGCCCAAGGGGCACACCGAGGATCATGGCGATGATCACCGAGATGGCGCCGGCCGTCAGCGAGGCGCGTGCGCCGAAGATGAGGCGCGAGAGGACGTCGCGGCCAACGTCGTCCGTGCCGAGTAGGTGCGCGGCGCTTGGAGCCTTCCTTACCTGCAGGAAGTCGGCTTGCGCGGGCCCGTAAGGCGCCAGTTGCGGCGCGAATACCGCCACCGAGATGAAGAACACGATTATGAGGAGGCTGGCCATGGCCAGGGGCTTGCGGCTCAGGCTCGTTAGCGAGCGGCGCCACAGCGACGTGTTGCGCGCGGGTGCGGACGTGGAGGCTGTAGTTAATGTGGCCATCAGCGCATCTGGATCTTGGGGTTAGCGAGGGCGTAAGCCACGTCGACGAGGAGGTTGATGACGATGTAGGCGGTGGCCGTGAAGAGCACGATGCCCTGCACCACGGCGTAATCGCGGTTGAACACGGCGTCGATCACCAGCTTCCCGAAGCCCGGGATGGTGAACACCTGCTCGGTGAGGACGGCGCCAGAGAGCAGGCCGCCCAACTGCAGGCCGAGGATGGTGATCACGGGGATGAGGGCGTTGCGCAACGCATGCCTCGTAACCACCAGGAAGCGCGCGAGGCCCTTGGCTTGGGCCGTGCGCACGTAGTCCTGCTTCAGCACCTCGAGCATGGACGAGCGCATCTGCCGCATGAGCACCGCGGCTAGGCCGGTACCGAGCACGAAGGCGGGCATGATCATGCGTTGCAGGTTGGGCCAAACCCCCTCGTTAAGCGGCACGAAGCCTGAAGCTGGCAGCAGTCTCCACTGCACGGACACGACTAAGATGAGCATGATGCCCATCCAGAAGTTCGGGAGTGACAGGCCAGAAAGCGCGGCGATGGTGCTGACGTAATCGGCGGCGGTGCCTTTGCGCACCGCCGCGATGACGCCCGTTGGTATGGCGATGGCCAACGCGAACAGCATAGCCAGGAGCGAGAGCTCCACCGTGACGGGGAGCTTCTGGAGGATCAATTGCGTTACGGGTTGCCGGGTGCGGAACGACTGCCCTAGGTTGCCCTGTACGACTTGCCCGAGCCAGGCTACGTACTGCACAGGCACGGGGTCGTTGAGGCGGTAGCGGTCGCGGATGAACTCGATGACCTGAGGGTCGCGCTCCTCACCGGCTAGCACCAGTGCTGGGTCGCCGGGCAGCATGCGCTGCACGGCGAACACCATCACGGTGACGATGAGGAGCGTGGGGATGGCGGTCATCACGCGCCGGAGGATGTAGTTCAGCACCCGCTTGCTCCCCTAGCCCCTTGCGTTCAGAACGAAACGCCTTGCAGGCGGATCATGCCGTCCGGGAACGCCACGAAGCCCTTGAGGGCCGTGGTGTGCGGGAAGAACAGCTGGGTGTGATAGAGGTAGATGATGTTGCGGTTCGGCAGGTAACGCAGGGCGGCCTCGTCGTAGAGGGCCTTGCGCTCGGCGGTGGAGCTCGCTGCGCGCGCGTCGTTGAGGAGCTTATCGACTTCTGGATCGCAGTAACCGGACTGGTTGAGGGCGCCGGTGCAGGTCTCGAAGGAGTGGATGTTGCCGTCCGGGTCGAGGCGGCCGGACCAACCGACTTGGAACGCGTCGTACTGGCCAGCATCCTGCAAGTCGAGGGCGGTAGCGAACTCGGTGGCGCGGACCGTGACGTTGAAGCCCGCCTCGGCGGCCATGGCTTGGATGACCTCACCAACGCGAATGCTGTCTGGGCTGTTCGACACCATCAGCTCGACGGGCACGGCACCTGAGTAGCCTGCCTCGGCGAGGAGGGCCTTGGCCTTCTCAACGTCGCGCTGCGAGATGGGGTAGGAGGCGGTGTACCAGGGGCTGGTGGGCGGAACGGCTTGGTTGCCGACCATGAACTGGCCGTCGAACACGACGTTGTTGATGACGTCGCGATCGAGCGAAAGCTCGAAGGCTTCACGCACGCGCTGGTCAGAAGCGAGCGGCGTGTCGTGCTGGACGGGGTTGGCGATGTTGACGGTGATGCCCTGGTAGCCCAAGCTCGGGACGCTAGCCACTGCGATGCTCGAGTCGGCGGCCATGGTGCCAAGGTCGGTGGGGGACGGACGCTCGATGAGGTCGAGGTCGCCGGACTGCAGGTTGGCGAGGCGCACGCTCGTGTCCGGGATCGGCAGGAAGATCACGCGGTCGAAGGAGTACGCGTCCGCGTTCCAGTAGGCGTCGAACTTCTCGAGGACGATGCGGTCCTGGGCAACGCGCTCGACAAACTTGTACGGCCCGGAGCAGACGGGGTTGGCGCCGAACTGCTCACCAGCCGCCTCGGCGGCGGTTGGGGAGATCATCATGCCAGCGCGGTCAGCGAACTGCGCGATGAGGGGCGAGAACGGCTGCGTGAGGTTGATGCGCACGCTAAGTGGGCCGGTCACTTCGACAGAAGAGACCTGCGAGATCTCGCTGGCGCGCGTGGAGCCGGGCAGGGTGAGCGAGCGGTTGATGTTGTACTTCACGGCCTCAGCGTCGAAGACCGTGCCGTCGTGGAAGGTCACGCCGTCACGCAGTTCGAGGTCGAGAGCTAGGCCGTCGGCCGAGACCTGATAGCTGGTGGCGAGCTGGCCAACGATCTCGAGGTTAGGGGTGATGTCGAAGAGCTTGTCGCACATGCTCGTGAAGACGATGCGGCCAACGTAGGTGCGCGCAAGGTCCGGGTCGAGGATGTCCGGGTCCTCGGCGAGGCCGATGCGAATCGTTGTCTGCGCCATGCCGAGTCCTAACATCAGCACTAGCAGCGTGATAAGTAGACGCTTCATCGTTTCCTCCTAGGATTGCAAGGTCGAGCATATGCGGCGCCGTTGCGCGATGTCAACGTTCTGCAGCTTGAGACTTATGCGATGCGCAATGTATCGTGCAAAGCAATGCGCATTGATGCCTTGGACCAAGCTCTCATAGTCGCCCTCGAGGACGACGGC
>JBIQMD010000157.1:0-5196 GCA_044463725.1 Truepera radiovictrix | reverse complement strand
CGCCGCCCGCGTCATGGAGGCGCCGTACGCGGAGGCAGACAAGCTCGCCAAGCTCATCCCCACGAGGTTCGGACGCAGCATCCCGATCGACAAGGCCCTCGAGGACGTGCCTGAGCTCAAGGAGGCGTACGACGCGGGCGCCAGCAGTTACGTAGACGTCGCGCGGCAGCTGGAGGGCCTCACGCGCCACGCCTCGGTGCACGCTGCCGGCGTGATCATCGCGCGACACGAGGTGCAGGAGCTCGCGCCCGTGTTCCGCACGGGTGAGGGGCCGATCGTGTGCCAGTACGATATGGGTTCCATCGAGGAGCTCGGCTTCATCAAGATGGACTTCCTTGGCCTGCGCACTCTGTCGTTCATCGAGGCCGCTGTGCGCATCGTCAAGGAGTCGCGCGGCATCGACCTTGACCCTGACGCGTTCCCTGAGGAGGACGCAGCCACCTTCGAACTCCTGGCGCGCGGCGAGTCCGCCGGCGTGTTCCAGTTCGATAGCTCCGGCATGATCGACACCCTCAAGCGGCTCAAGCCGCGGCGCATCCAGGACCTCATCGCCGTAGGTGCGCTCTTCCGGCCCGGACCGATGGAGAACATCCCGACCTACATCCGCCGGCACCATGGGCTGGAGCCAGTCGACTACAGCGATTTTCCGACCGCCGAGCCGTTGCTTGCGCCCATCTTGGAGGAGACGTACGGCATTCCCGTCTACCAAGAGCAGATCATGCAGATTGCGCAGGTGGTAGCTGGTTACAGCCTCGGCGAGGCCGACCTGCTGCGCCGCGCGATGGGCAAGAAGAAGCTCGAGGAGATGGTCAAGCACCGCTCTCTGTTCCGCGACGGCGCGGCCAAGAACGGCATCGGTCAGGCGGAGTCTGGGCGCATCTTCGACTTGCTCGAGCGCTTCGCGAACTACGGTTTCAACAAGTCCCACGCGGCCGCGTACGCGGTTCTCTCCTACCAGACGGCGTACCTCAAGGCTCACTACCCGGTAGAGTTCGCGGCGGCACTATTGACCGTCGAGCGCGGCGACTCCGACAAGGTCGCGCAGTACGTTGGTGACGCCCGCCACCTAGACATCCCCGTGTTGGCGCCCGACATCAACGCGTCGCGTGGCGACTTCACGCCGGTAGACGGCGTGGTGCGCTTCGGGCTTTACGGCATCAAGAACCTTGGCGATTCCGCCGTCGACCACCTGCTGGCCGAACGCGACCGCGGTGGCAAGTTCAAGGACCTCTTCGACTTCTGTGAGCGGGTGGACACGACGGTCGTCAACCGCCGGGCCATCGAGCACCTCGTCAAGTCGGGCGCAATGGACTCGTTCGCGAGCGACGGCCGCGGTCGGGCAGGCAGCCATGGGACGCGGCACCTGCTGCTCGCCAACATAGAGATGGCCATGAAGTGGGGCGCGGCGCAGCGCGAACAGGCCGCCTCTGGGCAGTTCGGGCTGTTCGGGGCCGAGGAAGTGGCGCCACCGGTGCTGGCCGACGCCCCTGCGCTCGACGAACTGACCATGTTGCGCTTCGAGAAGGAGGCGCTTGGGCTCTACCTGAGCGCTCACCCGATGGGGACCTACCTTGGCCTAGCCGATGCAGCGTCCGAGACCGCGGCTGGCGTCGACAGGCGCTTCAAGGAGTTCTTGCAGGCTGGCGGCACTGGCAGGTTGCGTCTGGTCCTTGCCGGCCTGCTACAGAACGTCGAGAAGCGCCCTACGCGTAAGGGGGGCATGATGGCTCGCTTCCAGGTGGCCGACGAGACAGGCGCATGCGAGGTGCTCGCGTTCGGCCGCACATTCGACTCGGTTGCGCCGCTGCTCGAGGAGGACGCGCCAGTCGTTGCCCTCGTCGAGCTAGCTGAGGAGGGGGAGGGCGTGCGCGCCGTCGTCGAGCGCCTCATCCGCTGGGACACTAGGGCGGCGTCGCAGGGAGGGGCGCCGGAGGTGGCGGTTCTCAGCTTCGACGTTGCGCAGGTTGGGCGTGATCAGCTCGTCGAACTGAGGTCGCTGCTCGATGAGCACTCTGGCCGCACGCCGGTGCGCTTGGCGCTCGAAGTCGACGCGGATCAGGTCCTCTACAGCCTCACCGGCGCCGCGATCGACTCGGCGGCGCTCGAGGAGCTCAAGTCGACGTGTCCGTGGCTAGATGCGCGCATTACGGTCGACCGTTACGCACTGCTGGCCGAGCGCCCAGCCAACCCATGGCAGCAACGCAAGGCGGAACCGCAGAGCGAGACGCCGTTCTGAGGCGCGCAGGCGAGGAGCCGTCTGGTCTGGATCAGTTGGCGACGTGGGTCAGTTGGCGACGACGGTGTCGCGCCCAACGTTGATCTGGGTGGCGGCCATCTTGAACGCCTGACTGCTGGTGGCTGAGATATAGCCAGTCTCGAAGTCGATCACGCCGTCTGCGTAGAGCTGGGCGAGGTGATCGTCGAAGGAGCGCATGCCGTCCAGCGCTGCTTCGCGGAGCACGTCGTATAGCTCTGGGGTGCGCTCCGGGTCGCGGATGAGGTCCTTGACGCGCAAGGTGGCCTTGAGGATCTCGGTGGCTGCCACCCTGCCCTTCCCTCCTGCGCGTGGCAGCAGTCTCTGCGAGACCACGCCGACGAGCGATTCCGCGAACAGCACGCGCGCAGTGTCGCGCTCGTGAGGTGGGAACAGTTCGAGCACGCGGTTGATGGTCCTTACGGAGTCCTGGGTGTGGAGGGTGCTGAAGACGAGGTGGCCCGTCTGCGCCGCACTGATGGCGGCAGCTGCGGTGGCGTGATCGCGGATCTCACCGATGAGGATGACGTCAGGGTCTTGCCGCATCGCAGCGACGAGGGCCTCCGAGAACGAAGGCGCGTCCATACCGAGCTCGCGCTGCACGACTATCGAGTTGTGCGAGCGGTGAAGGTACTCGATGGGGTCCTCGACGGTGACGATCATCTTCGAGTGCGTGACGTTGATCTCGTGGACTATGCGCGAGAGGGTCGTCGACTTGCCCGAGCCAGTTGGGCCGGTGACGAGCACGAGCCCCTTCTCCTGGTCGCGGAAGTAGTCGATGGTGTCCTGCGGCAGGTTGACGACCTGCAGCGACTCCTCGTTGGAGTTGATGACGCGCAGCACCGCGCTCACGCTTCCGCGTTGGCGGAACAGGTTGACGCGGAAGCGGCCCAGGCCACTCACGGAGTACGCCAGGTCGACCTGATGCTTGGCCTCGAAGGTCGCCTTCTGGCTAGGGTTGCACATGAGGTCGACAAGCGCCGACGTGAACTTGGGCGTTATGCGCCCTTCAGTGACTGGCGTGAGCTTGCCGCTCACGCGGGCCATGGCGGGTAGGCCAACGTGAATGTGAACGTCGGATGCCCCCCGCTCGACGATCTGTTGCAGCAAGTCGTTGAAGTGCATGAGTCCACTGTAGTCAGCGGTTCTGACGGCGTTCTTGCAAACGCTTGTGCGTTTCTGCACTTGCCCGTAACTAGTGCGCTTGTGCCAGATTGGCAGCAGTTGCCGTGCGGGCGACGTGGCTCTCATGTTGCCAACCGGTAGACTACCGGGTCATGAAATCGACCCTGTCACAACACTCTTTCACTGCGTCAACCGCGCCGCGGTCGCCAAGCGCGCCGCAGCGGGCCACTGGCACCGCCACCGCGGCCCAGGCCGCCAAGGGGCAGGCATGAGCCGCGTCGTCGCCCTCGCCGTACTTCTCACCGTCATCGTGGCGAGCGGCTTCTGGCTCGCGCGCGACCGCTCAGCCGGGCAAACCACGGCGCCGACGGTCGTGCAGACCGCAAACACCACCCCGCCACCTTCCGCCACCGAGGATGAGCCGCCAGCCGCAACCGAACCGGCAGACGCGGACCGGCCGGCTGGCTCAGAGCAGGAGTCGACTGAAGCCACTGCGGACGTCACGACCGACGAGCAAGCGACCGAGACAGACCCAGGCGCGCTGCCGGCCGTAACGCTCCCGGATGGCTACGCCCAGGTCCCGTACCTCACGGAGGCGCCAGTTCAAACCTTCGACGCGGCGCAGCAGGCCATCGACCCTGACCTCGACTACGTCGCGGTGCTGCGCACGAACCGGGGCGACATCACGGTCGAGCTTTACGCTAGCGCCACGCCCATCACCGTAAACAACTTCGTGTTCCTTGCCCTCAACCACTACTACGACGGCGTGCCGTTCCACCGTGTGCTGGAAGGCTTCATGGCCCAGACGGGCGACCCCACTGGAACCGGTCGCGGTGGCCCCGGCTACCAGTTCGACGACGAGATCGTGACCGACCTCAGCTTCGATTCTCGCGGCGTCCTCGCCATGGCCAACGCAGGCAAGGCCGCGGACGGTAGCGGCACGAACGGCTCGCAGTTCTTCATCACCTTCGAACCGACGCAGTGGCTTGACGGCAAGCACACCATCTTCGGGCGCGTCATAGCCGGAGAAGAAGTGCTGAACTCCATCACGCGCGTCGACCCAGGCACGCCGAGCGCCATCGCCTTCTACGAGGACACGCTCGCCTCGCTGCGCAGCCAAGGGGTGGACCTGCCAGGCGCAGACGACATGACGGTAGCCGACGCCATCGAGGCCCTGCTAGGCACGCTGCCGCTCCCCGGCCAGTCGTTCAACGTCGCCGGTTACGTCGGCGCCGCCGGCCAGGCAGGCGGCCAGTCTGCGTTCGGCTTCTTCCCCAATCCGGATCAGCTAGATACCGTAGTCATCGCCTCGCGGCCACGCAACTGAGCGCGCCGAGCCACTACGACGCTCAACGCCCCCGGGGCGGCGTAAGGCCTCCCAGAAAGGTTCAAACATAGTGAACGCACTCCTCGAAGGTTTCCAGCAAGTACCTGAGCTCTCCACCGAGCGCAAGACGCGCTTCGCGCAGGCGGAGCCCGTCCTCCAAGCCGGCCAGGAGTACCGCGCTCTAGTCAGCACCAACAAGGGCGACATCGTCCTCGAGCTCTACGCTGACAAGGCCCCGAACACCGTCAACAACTTCGTGTTCCTCGCCCTCAACCACTACTACGACGGCATCGTCTTCCACCGCGTACTCGAGGACTTCATGGCCCAGACGGGTGACCCGACCGGCACCGGCAGTGGCGGCCCTGGCTACAACTTCGCAGACGAGTTCCACCCGGACCTCACCCACAAGGGCGTCGGCGTTCTAAGCATGGCCAACGCGGGCCCAGGCCCGCGCGGTGAGGGCACGAACGGTTCGCAGTTCTTCATCACC
>JBIQMD010000156.1:0-5198 GCA_044463725.1 Truepera radiovictrix | reverse complement strand
GACTTGAACCCCTACAGCCTTGCGGCCACCAGCCCCTCAAGCTGGCGCGTCTACCGATTCCGCCACCTCGGCTTGGGCAAAGTGAACGCAGAAAGCCGTTCACGAGGCGAAAATGATGATATCGCTCCGGGCGAGGGGCCGTCAAGCACCGTGCCGCTCGCAAGCGTGGCCTATGCTTGGGCCTGTTGCAGCGGACGCAGCACTATTTCAACCTCACGCTAGGAGAATCGCATGCCCCACCGCCTCAGCAGGCTAGCAACAGCCATTTGCGCCGTGATAGCCGTCGCCATCACCACCAGCGCCTTCGCTCATCAGGTCGTAGAAGTGGCCGACGGCCAGTACAAGGTCATCGCCGGTTACCTCGTCAACCCCGCGTATAGCGGGCAACTGAACGGCATCGACCTCGCCATCCGTGACGCAACCGACCAGCCCATAGCTGGGCTCGAGGGTAGCCTCACCATCATCGTCATCGCCCCCGACGGCACCGAGTTGACCCTGACGGCGCGTGCCAACGCGGCCAAGGACGGCTGGTACACGGCCAACTTCATCCCCGCGGTGGCTGGCAACTACGACTTCAGGGTCAGCGGCTTCATCGGTGAGGTCGAGTTCGAGGCGTACTTCGACGAGCCCTCGCACAGTGACCCGGCCGTGCTCGACGCCGCCACCATCACGCTCCCGTGAAGCGCTTCACTGCAGCCTCGGTCCGGTCGTTACTCACCGCCCTGCTGTTGGTCGGATCGTTCGGGAACGCACAAGCGCACGCCGCGCTCGACTCGTCCGAGCCGGCAGACGGCAGCGTGCTGGCCGCGGCGCCGGCCGCGATCACCCTCAACTTCACCGAGGAGTTGGAGGTTGGCTTCTCCACCTTCAAGCTCTATCGCCTCGCGAACGACACAGACCTTGGCGACACCAACTACGCAGCCAAGCTCAATAGCTTCGCTGCACTCCTCGTCAACGAGGTCCTCGAGTCACAAGCGCCAGACGAACGCGCCGTCGCCGTCCAGCTAGCGCCAAGCACTGGCAGGACGAAGAGCGTGCAACTCACGCCGGATGCTGCGCTCAAGCCTGGCGCGTACGTGGTCATGTGGCGCATCCTCTCGGTTGACACGCACGTCGTGCAGGCGTTCTTGACCTTCACCATCACCGAGTAAGGCAAGCAGCGTCACACCCGGCGGCACTTGTGCGCCCCTCTCACGGCTGCGGCCGGTGGCGTGGCATCCTAGAACGCATGTCACGCCTCCGGCGGAACTCACCGCCCCAACTAGCTACTCGCTTCATCGCACCTGCGCTTGCACTTGCTGCGCTATCGGCGTCGTGCAGCCCGCCGGACAAGACGCCCTCGCCCCCATCGCCGCTGCTGATCCCGGTAGTCAGCGGCTTGATGCAGCCAACCACCATCGCCAACGCGGGCGACGACCGCCTGTTCGTGGTCGAGAAGGGCGGCACCATTCGCGTCGTGCGCGGCGGCCAGCTCCTCGCGACGCCATTCCTCGACCTCTCGGCACGCGTATCCACGAACGGCGAGCGCGGACTGCTCGGGCTTGCCTTCGACCCCAACTACGTTGACGACGGCCGCTTCTACGTCAACTACACGGATCTGGACGGCAACACCGTCATCGCCTCCTACTTGGCGCCGCCGGGCTCGCCTGACGTGGCAGACGCCAACTCGGAAGCAGTCATCCTCGAGATCCCGCGGCCAACGTCGTTTCATAACGGCGGCGAGTTGGCGTTCGGCCCGGACGGCTTCCTCTACATCGCTAGTGGCGACGGCGCACAGGGTGGGGCCGCCGCCACCGAGCTCTCGAACCTGCGCGGCAAGATCTTGCGCATAGACGCCTCCGGCGCTAGCCCGTACGAGGTGCCGGCCACGAACCCGTTCGTGAACACGCCGGGTGCCGAGCCAGAGATCTGGGCGTACGGCCTGCGCAACCCGTGGCGCTTCTCCTTTGACCGCGAGACGGGTGACCTTTACATAGCTGACGTTGGGGAGTCGTCCTTCGAGGAAGTCGACGTGCAACCAGCCGCCTCGGAAGGCGGCGAGAACTACGGCTGGAACGTCATGGAAGGCGCCAGTTGTTACGTGACCTCCGCCTGCGACAGCGCGGGGTTGACCCCTCCCGTCCTCTCCTACCCCCACGGCGCCGCGACCGGCAAGTCGATAACCGGCGGTTACGTCTACCGCGGTACGGCCATACCTGACCTCGTTGGCAGCTACGTGTTCGCCGACTTCGTATCTGGCAACGTCTGGCGCACGTCGGCAGCTAGTGGGTGGCAGCGCACGCCGCTCTTCAGCGCTACGGGCATGCAGGTGACGACCTTCGGGGAAGACGCCAACGGCGAACTCTACTTGGCCGACTACAAGAGCGGCACCATCTACCGTATCGGTAGGTAATCCGGCCGCCGCCGTGCCGCCCAGCCGCTAACCCTCCTCAGGCCGCCAACCGCTCGTGACCGTCACCCAACCAACGGCGGCGGAAGCTAGCTCCAACTCTACGAGCGTCATCGGCACCGCCGACGCCGCCGTTCCCGCTGCCGGGTAGACGGTCTCGAAGCGCCGCAGCGACTCGTCAAGGTAAACGCGCGTGCCGTCCGGGTTGGCGAACGGGCACACGCCGCCAACGGGGTGCCCGGTCAATGCTTCGACGTCATCGGCAGCCAACATGCGCGGCTTGCCGCCGATCTGGCGCTTGAACGAACCGTTATGAAGGCGTGCGTCGCCCGCCGCCACGACCAGCACGGCCCGCGTTGGCTCGCTAGGGTCGTAGAACGCGAGGGTCTTAGCGATGCGCGCTGGTTCCGTCCCAACCTTCTCGGCCGCGAGCGCGACAGTCGCGCTCGACTCCGTGAACTCCATGACGGCGTCGGCCTTGCCGAAGCGCCTCAAGTACTCCCTGACTGCTGCAGTAGACATCCGCCAATGCTACCCCCTCACATTGCGGCTGCCGGTTATCCTCTCCCCCATGACCCTGCAGCGCAGGCAGCGCATCCTCGACGTCCTCTCCAAACGCCAACCCGACCTGACGGTGCTGGCCGAGGAGGTGCACAAACCGCACAACCTCTCGGCCGTCATCCGTAGTTGCGATGCGGTCGGCATCGGCACCGTACACGCGGTAAGGCCAACTGGTGGAGTGGCCACCTTCAACGCCACCAGCGCAAGCGCCGACAAGTGGGTGGACTTGGTCGTGCACGACGGCATTGGTAGCGCCGTAGCCGCCCTGAAGGCACGCGGCATGCGGGTGTACGCCGCGCACCTGTCACGGCAGGCCGTCGACTACCGCGCCGTCGACTACACGCAGCCATGCGCTCTGCTCCTAGGAAACGAGAAAGCTGGCGTAAGCAGCGAGGCGGCTGAAATGGCCGACGAGCACGTGGTCATCCCCATGCTTGGCATGGTGCAGTCATTGAACGTCAGCGTGGCCGCCGCCGTCATCTTGTTCGAGGCGCAACGCCAACGCCTGACGGCAGGCATGTACGACCGGGTGAGGCTCAGCGATGAGGACCTGCGGGAGCTCACGCAGCGCTGGCTGCCGCGCTACGCCACCGAGGAGGGCGCGCACGGGTCGCACCAGTGAACGCGAATCAGTACCAACGCTCACGAGACTAATGGGCCTAAGCCGCTAACCTGAACGCATGAGAGAACCGGTAGTTACAGTACGCAGGCGGCGCGTCCTTCCACCAGTGGCCCGCGCTCTAACCGCGCTGATCTTGACCCTCACCCTCATCGGCCCCCTTCAGTCTGCCGTGGCGCAACGCCTCGTGCCAGTCGCCGATGGCCTCAAGCAGCCCGTCTCCATAACTAACGCCGGCGACGCCCGCTTGTTCGTGGTGCAGCAAGGCGGCAAGGTGCGCATCATCAAAGACGGCGCGCTCCTCAAGGATCCGTTCCTCGACATTGCCGACCGCATAACTAGCGGCGGCGAGCGCGGCCTGCTCGGGCTAGCGTTCCCACCCGACTACGCCGCCAGCGGCCGCTTCTACGTGTACTACACGGGCGCCAAGGGCCAGAGCGTGCTCTCGCGCTTCACCGTGACCCCGGGCAACCCAGATAGGGCCGACGCTAGTTCAGAGGAAGTCCTCCTCACCCAGGACCAACCTTACGCGAACCATAACGGCGGCCAGATCGCCTTCGGGCCAGACGGTTACCTCTACCTGGGTCTAGGTGACGGCGGCAGCGGCGGCGACCCCCAGGGCAACGGCCAGAACCTCGGCACGCTGCTTGCGAAGCTACTGCGTCTGGACGTCTCCGTGGCGGAAGGCTACGCCGTGCCGGACAGCAACCCATTCGTTGCCACGCCGGGCGCCAAGCCCGAGATCTGGGCTTACGGGCTGCGTAACCCGTGGCGCTTCGCGTTTGACGATGAGACGGGCGACCTGTACATCGCGGACGTCGGCCAGAACGCGTACGAGGAAGTCAACTTCCAACCCGCGAACTCGGCTGGGGGTGAGAACTACGGCTGGAAGATCATGGAGGCCACCCACTGCTACGATGCCAGCACGTGCGACGAGGACGGCCTCACCCTGCCGGTGATCGAGTACCCGCACGGACCGCAGTGGGGCACGTCGATCTCAGGCGGTTACGTCTACCGCGGCAAGGCCGTCGAGGCGCTGGTTGGTCGCTACGTGTTCGCCGACTTCACTTCAGGTCGGGTGTGGACGAGCAGCAAGGAGAGCGGCTGGGAAGTAACTCCCCTGTTCGAGACGGGCTTCAACGTCAGCACCTTCGGTGAGGACGCCGACGCGGAGCTTTACGTCGCCGACTACAACTCCGGGATCATCTACCGCGTCGGGCCGTAGAAGGGAGCCTTCACTCCTCTTCAGGCGGCTTCGCGAACTTGCGCTGGTACGCGGCCATGGCATTGCGGATGAGCGCGTAGGTGTCGTCCATGCCGTGCCAGTCCTCGACCACCGTCTTCTTCCCCTCAAGTTCCTTGTAGATGCGGAAGAAGTGCTCGATCTCGCGCAGGCGGTGGCGTGAGATCGAGTCAAGGTGGCGGTTACCGTCGTAACGCGGGTCGTCGACCGGCACCGCGAGGATCTTCTGATCGCGGCCCTTCTCGTCGCTCATCTCGAGATAGCCGAGCGGCCGCGCGCGCAAGACGGCGCCCGTGAACGTCGGCCGGTTCATGAGCACGAGGATGTCTAACGGGTCGTTGTCATCGGCGTAAGTGCTTGGGATGAAGCCGTATTCGCCTGGGTAG
>JBIQMD010000155.1:0-5199 GCA_044463725.1 Truepera radiovictrix | reverse complement strand
AGCGTTGCCGTCTAGGTCGACGGCGCCCGAGCCGGGGATCAGCAGGAGCGTCGGGGCGGGACCCTTGCTACCGTCAGCCGCCTCCTTCGGGAGGGTGAGTCTGCCAACCAAGGTAGCGCCGGTGCTCGTGATGCTCACGACCCGTTCGACGAGGCACGCCGCGGCCGCGGCCAAGGCGTCCGGCACGGCCGTGGTGGCGGGTACTTGGGTCTGGGCGCCACTACTACGCTCCATGCGCACGCCTTGACTGGTGGTCAGCACTAGGAGGTTGCCGCTGGCGTCAAGGTGGACGCTGAAGGCGATGGTCTGCTGGCCGACCTTGAACTCCCCGTCGAGGCGTTGCGTTGGCGTCTCCTGAGCGCCGACGGCGACTCTCGCCGCTGAGGGCGCGCCAAGCGAGACGCTGCCGAGCATGGCAACTTGCGGGACGATGACGTCGAAGGTTCCGGCCGTACCGCTCTTGAGCACCTCGTCTGCGAGGATCTGGAAGCCGTCGATGAAGTTGTTGTCGAGCACGTACACGGGCCCTGGCAGCGGCAGCGCTAGCGCTTGGCTCTTACCAGCCTGTTCGATGGTCATGTCCGCGCTGCTTGGCCCGAACTTCACGTCGATCGTCACGCTCGTACCCTGCACGCTGCCCGTCAGGTGATAGTTCGTCGCGGCGCCGCTCGGCCCGGTCTCGAGGACGTCTTGGAGGTCAAGCGTGCCGGACACGTTCGCGAAGCCGTTCGACGTCGTGCCTTCCGGGGTGCGGGTGAGGGTCATGCCAGTCTGCCCGACGGTGGTGCCGCCGACGATAATGTCGAAAGTAAGCGCGGTGCCCTGCGTTGCACCCTGGGCGAGACCTATGCCGGGGCCGAGCAGCAGCGCCAGCGTCACGCCGGCCACGGTTCTGAAGTTCTTGGTCATGTCTGTTCCTCTCAGCCCCCGTACAGGGTGCCTGCGTTGACGATTGGGGTTACCCCTTGCTCGCTCGTCAGGGCGACCATGAGGTTGTTGGCCATGGCGGCGCGCTTGTCGTCGTCTAGTTCAACGACGCCGCGCTGCGAGAGGCCGTTCAGTGCATCCTCGACCATGCCGACTGCGGCCTCTACGATGAGGCGCCTGGCGGAGACGACGGCCTGCGCTTGCTGCCTGCGCAGCATGGCCTGCGCGATCTCGGGGGCGTAGGCGAGGTGCGTCAGGCGCGCCTCTATGACGTCGACGCCAGCCACTTCGAGGCGCTGCTCCAGCTCGCCGCGGAGCGCGGTGGCAAGTTCGTCAGGGTTCTCGCGCAGCGACGGGCGCTCCGCTCCGCTGGCGTCATACGGGTAGCGCGTTGCCAGGCCGCGCAGGGCCGTCTCGGACTGGATGGCGACGAACTGCTCGTAATCGTCGACGTCGAAGACTGCCTTGGCCGACTCGGCCACGCGCCACACGACTACTGCAGCGATCTCGACCGGGTTGCCGTCCGCGTCGTTGACCTTCACACGGTCGCTCGTGAAGTTGCGGACCCGCAAGCTGACGGCCTTCTTGGTCGTGAAGGGGTTGACCCACCAGAACCCCGCCGAACGCAACGAGCCGACGTAAGTGCCGAACAGCGTGAGGACGCGCGCCTGGTTCGGCTGCACCGCTACAAGTCCACCGATGAGCAGGCCGCCGAGCACCAAGGCGAACACGCCAAGGATCATCGGCAGGACCAGCTCGTCCACTCCCGCGTAAATGACTAGGAAAGCGCCCCCTACGAACAGCAGGAGGATAACGCCTAGGCCTAGGAAGCCATTTCCCGCACGGGCTTGCTTCTCAACCACTCGCTCAACGACTTCGTTCACGGCACCTCCAATGTGCTAGCACGATGATATCACTTCGCTATCACTATTGCAGTGGCGCGCGCGGGCGCGCCGACCGCATACGGGCCGCGCGCCGGCCACGGAACCGCCCCGGCCGCGACCAGCTCCGCCACGTTGGTAAAGTGCCCCGATGAGCATCAGGCCTGACAGTTGGATCCGCGCCCGCGCCAAGGAGGGCATGATCACGCCCTTCGAGGAGCGCCTCGTGCGCCAAGGCGTCATCAGTTACGGGCTCTCGAGCTTCGGTTACGACCTGCGCGCCGCTCCGGAATGGCGCATCTTCGTGAACGCCTTCAACACCGTCGTAGACCCCAAGAACTTCGACACCCGCAGCCTCGTCGAGTGGGACGGCGACACGTGCATCATCCCGCCGAACTCGTTCGTGCTCACGCGCTCGATCGAGTACTTGAAGATCCCTGACGACACCATGGTCATCGCCCTCGGCAAGTCGTCCTACGCGCGTTGCGGCATCGTCGCCAACGTCACCCCGCTCGAGCCGGGCTGGGAGGGGCACGTCACCCTCGAGCTCTCCAACACCACTCCGTTGCCTGCAAAGGTATATGCCAACGAGGGCATCGTGCAGTTGCTCTTCTTCCAGGGCGAGCGGCCCGACTCTACTTATGCCGACCGCGACGGCAAGTACCAGGGCCAAACCGGGGTGACGCTACCGCGGCTCTAGGCGGCCCACTGCACCCTTAGTCGTCTTCGTCCGCGTCGATGAGTGGCAGCCGCACCTTGAAAACGGTCGCGCCTGGGCCGCTCTCGACCGCTATCGACCCATGGTGATGTTCGGCTACCTGACGCGCGATCGCTAGTCCAAGGCCAGCACCGCCGCCAGCGCCCTTGTAGAACTTCTCGAAGATGCGCTCGAGCGTGGCGGGCGCGATGCCGGGCCCGTCATCTCCTACCAACACGGTTACCTCGAGGTCGCCTATCTCTAGGGCGAGGGTAACGGCCTCCGGGCGGCTGGCGACGCGCACGGCGTTCGCCGTCAAGTTGCGCACCAGCTGCATCAGGCGCTGGGGGTCGCCGAGCACGAGCGCAGGTAGCCCTGGGGTTACGACCACGCCCGGGAACTCGCCAGCGACGGGCGCCAGCACGTCGCTGCGCAACTCTACTAGGTGCGGGTTGGGGTCAACGACCAGCTGCCCACGCGATAGCTGCAGCAAGTCCTCCACCAACCTCGTCATGCTGCCTGCGATGCGCTGCGCGTCCATGAGGTCGTCGCGCACCTCTGGCTTGGCGCGCCTGACGGCGCGGTCAAGGAAGCCCCGCAGGCTAGTGAGGGGCGTGCGCAGCTCGTGGCTCGTCTCTGCGAGGAACACACGCTGCGCATCAAGCGCCTCGCTCAACCGCCCGACGAGACCGTTCAGGGCGCTCGTCAGGCGGCCGACTTCGTCGCGCGGGCCTTCGTACTCGATGGCCTCGAGCCGGTCCGGCCCGAGGGTGGAAGCTAACCGGGCGAGGCGCGTGAGGGGCCACAGAGACGCGGCCGCTACCAGGTAACCGATGACCAGGCTAGCGACGACGAGCAGGACGGCGGCAATGAGCAGGGTGCGCGAGAGGTCGCCCAGCACGAACCCGATGTAAGCGGGGTCGGTCAGGACCACCACCACCCCAAGTTCGAACGGCGCGAGCGCGGCCTCCATGCGGACCCCGCCGACAAGCCCACTCCACGTGGTGGGCACGCCTAGACCGGCCATTACGTCCGCGGCAGGCAAGGCCATGCTGCTAACCTCGAAATCGGGACGACTGGCAACGAGCAAGTGACCGCTTGGGTCATATACCTGTAGAACCACCCCGCCGGTCGGGCCCGTGAGTCTCGTCGTTGCGCTTCCCTCACCCGAACTGTAGAGCGACGCGACCACGGCGGCGTCGGACTGCAGCGCGCGCCTCAGTTCGTCGAACAGGCCGTTGCGCACGACTTGGTAGGCCACGACCATGGTCAGGCCAGCCAGCAGCGCGATTGCGGCGGCGGCGAGCAGAGCTACGCGCCACTTGAGCGCCAGTCTCGGGGTCTTCAACAGCGGCACGAAGCCAGCGCGCCCCGCACGCGCGTCACGACTTGAGGGCGTAACCCACACCGCGCACGGTCCTGATCACGCCGAAGCCACCCGCGTCACGGAGCTTGCTCCTGATGTTGGCGATGTGCACGTCGACTACGTTAGAAGACGGCGGCAGTTCCTCACCCCATACGTTATGTTCGATCTCTTTACGGCTGTAGACCCTGCCAGGTTGGCCCGCCAGGTAGTGCAGGAGCTCGTACTCGCGGGGGCTGAAGCGCACTTCCTCCGCCTCCCAGAAGACTTGGCGGCGCGCCGGGTCGATGGTCAGATCGCCGATCTTCTGCGCCACGCCAAGCGTACGCTTGCGCAACTGGACGTTGATGCGGGCCAGCAGCTCCTCGACGTGGAAGGGCTTGGCGAGGTAGTCGTCGGCGCCGGCGTTGAGCATCTCGACCTTCGTGCCGACCTCGTCGGCCGCCGTCAGGATGATGATCGGGATGTTGCCAGTATGCCGCAGCCGACGTGCGATCTCTTGACCACTCAGGTCTGGCAGACCGAGGTCGAGGATGACGAGGTCCGGGTTGGACTCGCGCACGGCAGAGAGGCCGCGCATGCCGCTGTCGTACGCAGCAACCTCGAAACCGGCGTCTTCAAGCTCGCGTGAGAGGAGTCGCAGGATGTCGACGTCGTCTTCGACTATCAGGATCCGATTGGTAGCCATTCAGCGGCTCCTTCCCATGGGTAAGTCTAGCCACACCTCGCGCTCCTCGAGGAGAACTTCTCGCAGCGAGACCGGGTTGGCTCTGCCGTCGACGGTCAATAGCACATCGGTACCCCCGTCGGTAATGCGCCCCGTGTAGGCCGATGCGCCGGTCAAGGCGGCCGCCTTGGCAGCCGGATCCTCGCCTGGCGGGAAGACGAGCACCCGCACTTCCGTGCCGGGCGGCGGAAACTCACGGAAGACCAGGCGGCCGTCAACGACGCGCGCGGAAACGTACACCGTCAGCAGGTCGAGCGACACTAGCCTTACCTCGGTGCCCTCCACCATGGCGGGTAGCTGTAGGACGGCCTGCCCAAGCATGAATAGGAAGGCCAAGCTCACCTAACGCCCCCGATGACCATGGGAGCGCCCACAGATGCTGGGTAAGCTGGCAGACGGCGTGTCATGCGATGATGCTACCAACGGCCCATGAAACCCCGAGACGTCTCGGCTTCAGGGAACCTTAACCGCGTGTCTCACTCGCGCGCCACGGCCTCGGGGCCAGGCAGTTAGTGAACGAACTAACCGCACCTGCCGACCACCTTACGGCATCATGTGGCTGTACGTCAGCTGTGCAAGTCAGAAGGGAAAGCATGCGAAGCAA
>JBIQMD010000154.1:0-5211 GCA_044463725.1 Truepera radiovictrix | reverse complement strand
CCGTAGGGCTTCTGGATGACGTCGGTGAAGCGCTGGTAATTGTAGTCGGCGAAGCCTAGCTGCTCGATCTCCGGGATGTCCGATGCCTTGCGCAAGAGACGCATGACCGACTTCTCGCCGTAAACGGTTGGCAGCGTAGAGAGACGCAAGTCGACTTCGATGTTGCGGTCGCGGAAGCGCACGCGTCCGTCTTGCGGCAGGCGCCGCTCCGCGATGTTCAACCCGCCCATGATCTTGATGCGCGAAGACAGCGCGGGCGCCGTGACCTTCGGCATGGTCATGTACTCGCGCAGGCTGCCGTCCTTGCGCACTCGCACGATGACCTTGTCAGGCCGCGGTTCGATGTGGATGTCCGAGATGTCGTTGAGGAGCGCTTCGCGGATGATGTTGTTGACGACCTTGACGAGGGCGTTGTCGTCGATGGCGCTCGTGTCTTCCGCCTCTTGCGTTGCGCCGGCCCCGACTTCCTCGACGACGGCCTTAGCCAGTTCGTCCATGTCGGTGCCTTCGCGGTAGAAGCGGTTGAGCATGCGCGTGAGGGACTCTTCGGTTGCGACGGCCGGGCGGATCTCGCGGCCCGTGATCAGGTGAACGTCGTCGAGTGCGAACACGTGCCGTGGGTCCTTCATGGCGACGACGAGCACGTCGCCGTCTAGCCTCACCGGCATGGCCGTGTAACGCCGCGCTGTCGCTTCAGGCACGAGGCTGACGGCGTACGGGTCTATGCGGGTGTTCTCCTCGATGAACTCGAAGCCCAACTGCATGGCCAGGCTGCGCGCCAACATGTCGGGGCTGATCTTGCCTGACTGCACGAGCGTGTCCTCGAGGCGCCCGCCCCCTGAGCGCTGCTTGTTGAGCGCCTCGTCTACGTCAGACTGCGTGACGTAACCGAGGTCGACGAGGATCTCACCGAGCGGCTTGATGCGCCCGAGCTTCGCCTGCTCCTCGAGTGCGCGCCGCAGTTGCTCGCGCTTGAGGCGCCTGTTCTGCAGCAGCGTCTCACCCAAACGGCCCTGATCTTGGGCGTACATCTGGTCGATGCGCGACTGCACCTCTGGCCCGGACGCCGCAACGAACGCCACCTCGCCAGACACGATCGACTCGACGTCGGCCATGCGCCGCGGATCTGCTATCGCGACGACCAGGGTGTCGGCCTCCAGCCGATAAGGAACGGCGGAGAACTGCACGGCGTCGAGCCGCAAGAGCTTGGCAGCGAGCGACTCGCTGATTGGCTCATCGGATAGCTCAGCCATGAACGGTATTCCGTACTGATCAGCCAGCAGGCGCGTCAGTTGCTCTTCGCTTAGGTGATTGCGCGCCACCAAGATGCGCCCAAGCAGGCCGCCCGTGCGCTGCTGCTCCTCGATGGCCTCGTTCAACTGTCCAGGCGAGAGGAAGCCAGCGCTAACCGCCAGATTGCCGAGCCGCTGGCCAGGGTCGATCTCTAGGTCGACTGGTGGCTCGAGCCCAAGTTCTGGGTAGTAGGTGGCGAGCGCCCACTGCATTTCCTTCTGCAGGGCGAGGTACGGCTCTACGAGGCAACCTGAGGCGTCCTCGACCTCTTCTATGCCGAGGGCGTCGAGCGGGTCGACGAACGCCACGCGTAGGCGGTCCTGATCGATGGCGAAGGGGAGAGCGCGCAGTTCACTAGCGAGGTCGGCAGGCACCTTCGCCAGGGCGTCGGCCATGATGTCGACCCGCGGCAGGTTGATGAGCGGGATGCCGATGGACTCCTCGACGGCCCGCGCGATGCGCTGCTCTGAGAGCACCCCGATGTTGACGAGGATATCCGCAAGGCGGCCACCCACTTCGGAGTGGCGGCTGATGGCTTGTTGCAGGGCGTCGTCAGTGACGTAGCCGCGCTCGAGCAGCACTGCCCCGAGCCTCTTGTCACCGATGGAAAGCACGGCCACGCTCATCTCTCCTTCAGCACCCATCTTTCCAGTCGACGCGCAAGGCGCGTATGAGGAAGTTTACCTGGCGACAGTGGCGTCACCAGGATCGCTGTCAGGCCGGCGCTCTTGGCGCCGAGGACGTCGGTGAAGAGTTGATCACCGAGCATCGCCACTCGTTCGGCAGGGAGAGCAACGAGACGCAGTCCGCGCCGGAACGCAACCTTGAACGGTTTACCAGCTAGGGCGAGCGCCGGAACGCCCGCCTTTGCAGCGACTAGTTTGACGCGTTCCCTTTCGCCGTTGGAGAGTATCGCTACTCTCACCCCAGCCACTAGCAACCCCCGCAGCCAGTCGGTGACGCTCTCGTCGACCGTTGCATCCGTGGAGGCCAGTAGCGTGTCGTCGACGTCTACTAGCAAGCCTTCGAGACCGCGCGCCGCTAGCCAGCTTGGCGTCACCTCATGCACGGAGGAGACCCGGGCGTCTGGTTGCAGCACGCGAGGAGGGTAGCACGCCCTGCCTGGACGTCGAGAGTAAGAACTCACGCAACCTTAGGGCTGGTCTCGTGCCGCAATGCCTCGTTCAGCACGTCGATGAACGTCTCTGGGTCGTCCAGCCACGGGTAGTGGCCGCTGCCGACGGCGCTGAAGAGTGCGTCAGGCAGGAGCGCGAGCGCCGCCTCGACCTGTTCAGGGTAACTGGTGCCGTCCTGCTCGCCAGCTATGACGACGACCTGAGTGCCGAGCGCCGCGAGTTCTGGTAGGCGCGAGACGACCTCGAGACCCCACACGGCGTCAGTTTCGTCTTCTTCCTGGGGCCCGAGTAGCGCCTCTGCGTCAACGTGCTCGAGCCGCAGGCGCGACGTGGCCGTAGGGAACTGCAGTGCGTCGAAGAGCGCCTTCGGGTTCATGAGGGAGAAGGCGGCGTCGGCGGTGGCGGCCGCGTCGGCCGTTGGAGTCTTCTCCACCCCAAGCGAGTCCTCGTCTTCGAGGTCTGCCGTTAGGCCAGATGCGTCCTCGGCCGCGGCAAGGAGGCGCTTGGCCAACAGGGGTAGCGATAGCCACGGGTTGACTAGTACGAGGCCATTCACGCGCTCGGGGTGAGCGAGCGCGGCCTGAACCGCGATCATGGCCCCGAACCCGTGCCCGAGCAGCACCGCACTCTCGATCTCGCAGGCGTCCATCACGGCGGTCACGTCGTTCGCCAAGGTTGGCAGGTCGCCGCTAGTGCCAGCCGCGGCGTAGGAGCGCCCGCCGCCACGCACGTCCGCATAGATCATGCGCCACGCTTCTAGGTCGTCTGCCATCAGTTCCCGGAACGAGTGACTGCTGTAACCCGGGCCGCCGTGGAGGTAGTAGACGGCGGGCGCGGCACCCGGACCAACCTGTTCTGCGTACAGCTCTGCACCCGCCACCATCACGTAGGTGCTGTCGTCGATGTACTCAGCGGCGGTGCCAGCTGGCCCGCGAGTGTCTTCTGCGTTACCTTCGCTCATGGCTCGAGTTTAGGCTGCGGCGCGCGCTGCCGCGAAACCGAAGAAGCGTTCTGCGTTGGCGTCGACTAGTGCTTCGAGTTCCGCTGGCATGGCCCCGATGACCTCGGCGAGCACCGCTGCCGTCTCGCGCACCAGTACAGGCGAGTTCGTCTTGCCGCGGTGCGGCACTGGCGCGAGGTAGGGGCTGTCGGTCTCGACGAGCAGGCGGTCGAGCGGCACTTTACGCGCGCTTGCCCTCAGGTACTCGGCGCTCTTGTAAGTCAGGTTGCCCGCGAACGACACCATCCAGCCGAGCTCGAGCCCAACTTCGAGGAGGCGTTCGTGGCCGCTGAAGCAGTGGAGCATGCCGTGGCCGTAGCCGCCAGCTTGCAGCGCCGCTGCGGCTGCTAGGGCGGCGGTCTCGCTGCCTTGCTTGTCTCGCACGTGCAATACGAGCGGCTTGTTTACCTCACGCGCCAGCTCCAGTTGCCATTCGAAGGCGGCGCGTTGCGCGTCGAGCGTCTCGTCGTCCCAGTACTGATCGAAGCCAGTCTCGCCGATGGCTACTACGAGCGGGTCGCGGGCTAGCCGTGCGATGACGTCGCGCTCCTCAGCGGACGCGGCCAGGCCTGCGCTGTTCGGGTGCACGCCAACGGCGGCGAAGACGTTGCGGTACTCGCGCGCGGCCGCCAGTGCGAGGCGGCTGCGTTGCGAGTCAGTGCCCACGGTGACCATGGCTACGAGACCGGGGTCTACGGCGGCCGCTGGGTCTGGGCAACGGTCGAGGTGGCAATGGCTATCCGTCACCCACGCACCTTACCGCCGCCAAGTAGTTGTCAGCGTGTCCTGCCGGAGCTCCCGCCCCCAAACCCTTCTCATCTGGCCAAGTGCCGTGAGGGACGCGTGTTCGCTTTGGTGGAGGTACGCGCCCGACGCAACCTGAGGCCCGTGTGAGACTTCTGTAATAGGGCCGCTGCTACCTTCTACGTAGTTGAGCTAGGCGGAAGCCCTTGAGGGACTCACGGAGGGGCCAAGCACGAGCAACCGAGAGGCAAGGTGAAGGGCATGCTCCAGGAACGCCCACAGAACCAAGACGTACGCTTCCTAAGCAACGAAGAGCTGAGCGAGATCATCTCCCGCTGCGAAGGCGCCATCACGGACGGCAGCGCGCAGATCGACGATTACGAGGCCTTCGTGATCTGTCAGAAGGAGCTAGCTCGCCGCACCTGGGCGTAATCGCCAGCGGCCAGGACCGGACTCAGTATTCTCACATCATGGGGGCATGAGGCGCGCTTAGCATGGGTGATGCTCAAGCGCGCCTCTACTTGTGACGCCGAGCGGCTAGCTCGGGCTACTAGGCCGCGGACGCTTGGTGCCGCCTCGCTCACCCTGCTGCTCCTCGCCGTCTCTGGTTGCGCGCCAAGCGTCATGCGCGCAGACGTGAACATGGCCGCCGCCGCAGCCACCCCACCTCGCCCCGTAACCACCGCCGCAGCAGCCGTTGGCGTGCAGAGCGGTATGGCGTCGTGGTACGGCCCCGGTTTCGCTGGCAAGCGCACCGCGAACGGTGAGGTATTCGACCCAAGCGAACTGACCGCCGCGCACCGCGAGCTGCCGTTCAACACGTTGGTCAAGGTCATCAACGAGACGAACGGGCGCAGCGTCGTCGTGCGCATCAACGATCGCGGGCCTTTCAAAGGCGGCCGCATCATCGACTTGTCCCGCGCAGGCGCCGACGCCATCGGCATGATCGGCTCAGGCGTAGCGCGTGTCCGGCTCGAGATCCAGACCCTGCCAGCTGGCACCATCCGAGTTGGCACGTCAGGCGGCCTGCGCGGCTTC
>JBIQMD010000153.1:0-5212 GCA_044463725.1 Truepera radiovictrix | reverse complement strand
CGGACTGCGCACGGTCATCGACTTGCGCCAACCGCAGGAACTCGAGCGCGACCCCAACAGCCTGGCAACGCACAGCGACATCGACTACCAGAACGTCGAGATCTGGGGGCACATAGACGCTGCTGGCGCCCAACCGTCCGATCCGTTCGACATCACGGCCTTCTACATCCGCGCGCTCGACCATGCTGGCTCTGCCTTCGTGCATGTCTTGACGTTGCTGGCCGACGCGCCAGGTGCTGCCCTCTTCCACTGCACGGCAGGCAAGGACCGAACCGGCTTGGTGGCCGCGCTGTTGCTCGAGGCCGTTGGCGTCGACCGCGCCACCATCGTCGAGGACTTCGCGCTCACCCATGACCGCATCGAGCCACTGCGCCAGCGTTTGCTCGCCGACGCCGAGGAACGCGGCATCAAGCGCAGCGATTTCGCGCGCCTGCTTGGCGCGACGCCTGACCTCATCGGCCCGGCGCTCGAGCACCTTGACGCCCGCTTCGGCGGCGCCCTCGCTTACCTAGAGAGCAACGGTATGACGCCAGAGACGCTAGAGAAGCTGCGGCACAAGCTCGTCGGCTAACGCTACACGCCAAGCCCAAGCCACGTTACGGAACGCTTGTTCCATAACGTGGTAATCTCGCCGCGATGGCGAGGCCCAAAGAGTTCGACCATTACGAGGCTGTCCTCAAAGCCGCCGCGCTCTTCGGGCGGCAAGGTTACGAGGCAACGTCCGTCCGGCACCTGCTAGACGAGCTTGGCATCAGTTCCAGCTCGTTCTACGCGGCGTTCGGCGGCAAGGAACAGCTGTTCATGGAGGCGCTCGCCGCCCACGCAGAGATCGAACGCGACCAGCTCCGCCTCTTACTCGTCGGCACGGGCACTTTCCGCGACCAGTTCAAAGGCCTGCTGGACGCCCTGATCGCCGAACTCACCTCGGGAGGCGGCACGAGCTCCTTGACCTTACGCGCGGCGATCGAGTTGGCCGCCAGCAAGCCAGAAGTACTTGCCTTTCTCTCGCAATACCTGAGCGAGCTGATCGGCATGGTCGCTGGCCTCATAACCGCAGCGACCGAACGCGGCGACCTCGAGCCGGCCTACCCAGCAGAGCACCTCGCGCGCTACTTGCTCTTCAGCGCGTTCAATCTTGGCTTCGTGGCAAAAGTATCCAGTCGCAGAGAGACGCTGGAAGGCTACGCCGCCATCGCACTGCACGCCCTCGACGACCGCCAACCGAGCCCAGCATTCCCGCAACCAACCGCCTAGGAGGCCTCCAGCAGCATGAGCCACACCGCTAACGACCACCACCCCAACTGGAACGAGCGTTCCACGAGGCGCGCCGCATGACCAAGGCCGACCGCCGCCGCGATTGGCTCATAATCGCCGCATTCGCCTTGGTGTCCATCGGCCTCGGGCTCGGGGCGTTGCGCCTGAAGCTCGACGCCTCGGTGGCAGCCATGCTCCCCGACAGCAGCACCGTCGCAGAACTCCAGCGCGAGGTCTCGGACGTGTTCGGTGCGGACGGCATCATGGTGGCGCTCGTTGAGGGCGACATCTACACCCCCCGGGCCGTTGGCGCCCTGCGCCAACTCTCGAGCGCGCTCGCCAAGATCCCGGGCGTTACCGCCGTAACCAGCGCAGGCAACGCACAACGCATGCTCGACGACGACGGCTTCCTCGTAATCGAAGACCTCCTGCCAGCCACCCCAACGGCCGCCGACCTGGCCGCCGCACGCGACTACCTGGAGACCTCGCCCCTGTACCGCGGCGGACTGCTCGTAGCCCTAGATGGCAAGGCCGCGAACGTGGTCATGGAAGTCTCGGGAGACGTCGACTCCTCGGCCCTAAGCAGCGCCATCCGCATGACGCTCGACCGCGACTGGCAGGGCGAAGGCCTTGGCGCCGTTCACCTCGTCGGCGGGCCGCTCATCGACGGCGAGATGCGCGCCACCCTCGCGCGCGAGATGCCGCTCCTCGGCGGCGTTGCGGCGCTCCTCATCCTCGTCATGCTCTACCTCAACTTCCGCACCGTACGCGGCGCGCTCCTCCCCCTCATGACCGTGCTCGTCGGCCTGCTCTGGTCACTTGGCGTCATGGGGTGGCTCGGCGCCGAGCTCAGCACCCTGAGCGTCATCGCGCCCGTTGCCATCCTCGCCGTCGGCAGTTCGTTCTCACTGCACCTGCTCGGACGCTTCTTCCAGGAGCTCTCGCACGGCAAAGACAAGCACCAGGCAATTGCAACCGCGCGCAAGGAGACGGGCCTAGGCGTCCTCATCTCTGGCTTGGCCATCGCGGCCGCGCTGTCCACCTTCTCCCTTTCCGGCATGCCAACCGTCAGGGCGTTAGGCCTGCTAACGGCAGGCGGCGTGCTCGGCACGCTCATCGCGGCGCTCGTTCTCCTGCCTGCCGTGCTCGGACTCCTACGTGCGCCGCGGCGCGTAGTAGACCCGGAACAGCCAGGCATGATCGCGGGCTTCCTCGAGGCGGTCGCACGCTTCGCCGACCGCCGCCGCTACGCCATCCTCGGGGCGGCAGGCGTGCTCTTGGCGCTTGCGGTTGTAGGAACGACGCGCATCGTCCCGAACACCGCCGTCATCGACTACTTCAACGCCAACTCACCCTTGCGCAAGGACTACGCCGTCGTAGAAGACGCCTTCGGGGGCTCGAGCCAAGTTCAAGTGCTCGTCACTGGCGACCTCAGCGAGCCCGCAACGCTGCAGTCCATGCTCGCTTTCCAGGAGCGCGTGGCCACCATCGAGGGCGTCGGACCGACGACGTCGATAGCCACGGTGTTGCGGGCCATCCACTACACCCTCACCGGGGTAGATGGCCTGCCAACCACCCGCGAGGAGATAGCGCAGGAACTCCTGCTCTACCAGCTCTCAGGCGACCCTAAGCAGGTCAGCCAGTACCTCACCCTCGACTCGCAACTGGGCCTCGTAGACATCGCCACCAAGTCGGAGTCGACCGCCATCATGCGCAGCATCGTCAACGACATCGAAGCTGCAGGCGCTGCTACGCTCGGTCAGCACGCCACCCTCGGCTACACGGGCTCAACGCTGCTGCAGCTCGACATCGAGGACTCCCTCATGCACGACTTCGTGATCAGCCTCTCGCTCGCCATCGTGCTCGTCGTGATCATCGACTCGTTCGTGCGCTCCTTGCGCGCCGCCCTCGTCACCATCCTCGCCCTGTTACTCACCATCGCCCTGCAGTACGGCGTACTCGGATTCCTCGGCATCCCGCTCGACCTCTCGACCATGCTCCTCGGCGCGCTCGCCATCGGCGTCGGCGATTACGCCATCCACTTGACGGTCAGGTACATGGAGGAACGTCGCAGCGGCCGCCAGCCGGAGGCCGCCATGAGCCAAGCGCTCCACTCCTCCGGCCGCTCCATCCTCTTCACCGCCCTCACGCTGGGCGCAGGCTTCCTCGCCATGGTCTTCAGCCAGTTCGTGCCAGTGCGCACCCTCGGCTCGCTCATGGCCTTCACCGTGCTGTCGGTCGGGACCGCCTCGCTAACGCTGCTGCCCGCCGCCTGCCTCGTGTTCCTACGCAACCCGCGCGGCTCAGCGCCAGCTCCTGCCGTCCGCGCAACCAACTGACCAAGGAGGTCACCAGATGACTGACCCACGCCGGCCGACCCGCCGCCTCGTAACGACCCTCTTCCTGGCCCTGCTCCTGGGCGGCGCGGTGAGCGCCCAGCGCTACACCACGGCCGCTGAAATCACGGCAGCCATGGACGCCATGCCAAACCCAAGCACGACGGTCGCCACCCTACGCATGACCATCACTGCGGCGTCGGGGCACTCGCTCACGCGCACCATGCAGATCTGGACGGCCGACGAGGGGCGCTCGCAACTCATCAAGTTCCTCGAACCAGCCGACGTGCGCGGTTCTGGCTTCCTCTCCGTCGAACAGGCGTCCGGTGAATCGGAGACGATGATCTACTTACCCGCCCTTGGCCGCGTGCGGCGCGTGGCGGGCGGCCAAGAGCAGGACGCCTTCTTCGGCTCCGACTTCTCGTACGAGGAGATCTCGAGCCTCAGCGGCGACTTCGGTGACGACTTCACGACCACACTCCTAGAGGTCCAACCCGGCCCCGTCTACGTGATGGAAGGCACGGCCGCCGCTGGCTCGACCAGCAGCTACGACCGCATCGTCTACCAGGTCCCCGAGGCCACGCTCATCCCTCGACGCGTCGAGTTCTACCGCGCAGGTGAACTCATCAAGGTGCTCACCATCTCCGGAACGGTCACGGTCGGCGACTACACGCTGCCGAGCATCATCCGCATGGAGACGGTGGCGACGGGCTCGTTCACCACGATCGACCAGTCCGACTTCACGCTAGACGGTGACATCCCGGCCGACGTCTTCACAGAGCGCTTCCTGCAGCGCTGAGCCTAGCCAGGCCACGAGGTGAAACGCATGCTTAGGCGCCCACTATCGCTACTCGCGCTGCTACTGAGCGCACTCATGTTCGCAGCGACCGCCAACGCCCAGGTGAACTACCGCCTCGGCGGCAAGGTCGCAACCGAGTTCGGCGTGGCCATCGACGGGACCATCCCGGTCGCGGCGGCCGACTTGAGACTAAGGTTGGACGGCGAGGTCGGCTCCGGCTTCTTCCCGGACGCCATCTTCGTAGCCGAGGTCGGCGCCCGCTACGACGCGGCAGCGGCCGAGCCGTTCAGCGCGCGCCTCGGCCGCGCTTACGCCACCGTCTACCTGGGCCCCGTCGACCTCAGCGCCGGCAACCAGGTCGTCGCGTGGGGCTCGACCGACGCGGTCAACCCCGTAGACGTGATCAACCCACGCGACCTAGCCAACCCGGTCGGCAACCCAAGCGACCAACGCCTGCCGACGCCGCTACTGCGGGCAACGGTGCACGGCCAGGACGGCGTTACGGTCGACCTCGTCGTGGTGCCCGTCTTCGCGCCATCTGCCCTACCAGGTGCCCGCTGGCAACCCGCCATTGCCATGCCACAACTACCGCCAGGCATGACGATCGTCGGGGTAGTGGAGCCCGTGACGGAAGTGCCAGCGTTCACGGTTGGCAACATCCAGTTCGGCGGCCGCGCAACGCTCGACCTCGACATTGGGAGCGGCGCAGACGTCAGCGTCGTCGCGTACCGCGGCTTCAGGCACCTGCCGACCGTCGCGGCCAACCTCGTCCCGACCGAAACCGTCGGCCAAGTCCAGTTGCAGCCGAGCCTGACCTACGACC
>JBIQMD010000152.1:0-5243 GCA_044463725.1 Truepera radiovictrix | reverse complement strand
TCGCGCTGGATCACGGGCCCGACGGCCCGCAAGCGCGTGCACCATTGGCGCAACGAGTACGACGCCGTCGCCGTAGGTGTCAACACCGTCCTGCTCGACGACCCGGCCCTCACAACCCGCATACCGGGTGGGCACACTCCCGCCAAGGTCGTGTTCGACAGCATGGCCCGCACCCCAACCACCGCGATGCTCTTCGCCGACGCGCCTGACGGCCAACGCGCCCGCGTCATCGTCGTGACGACCACGGATGCGCCACCGCAACGCACCAAGGCGCTCGAGGCCGCGGGGGCGCAGATCGTAGCCCTGCCAGCTAGCCACGGTCGGCCCGCCGTCAACGAGGCGCTTGCGGCGCTGCTCGAGCTTGGCATCACGAGCATCATGCTCGAGGGCGGCGGCTCGCTCGCGTGGGAGTTCTTCGCCGCGCACGCCGTCGACCGGGTCGCGTGGTTCGTGGCGCCTAAACTCCTTGGCGGCTCCGCCTCCGGCCCGCTTGCCGGCCTTGGCGTGGCCAGCATCGACGACGCCTTCACGATCACCAACGTGGTTACCGAAACCATCGGACCTGACCTGCTCATCACGGGCAAGGTCGTCAACGCGCCAGCCGCGGCCGAGACGGAGGCCTGACGTGTTCAGCGGCATAGTCGAAGAGATCGGCACGGTGACCAGGGTCGTCGAGGACGGTGACGTGCGCCTCACCATCGCCGCGCAACGCGTGCTCGGCGACGTGAAGCTAGGCGACTCCATCAGCGTCTCCGGCTGCTGCCTTACGGTGGTCGCGTTCGACGACCAGACGTTCGACGTCGAGCTCTCGCGCGAGACGATCGCCAAGACGGCGCCGCGCTGGACGCTCGGCTCCAAGGTCAACCTGGAGCGTGCGCTGCGGTTATCCGACCGTTTGGGCGGCCACATCGTCTCAGGACACGTCGACGGCGTCGGCGAAGTGCTCGAACTGAATGCCGAACCTGGCGCTTACGTGCTACGCGTTGCCGCCCCTTCCGCGCTTGCCGCCCACCTAGTGCCTAAGGGCAGCGTGACGGTCGACGGCGTGAGCCTCACCCTCGTCGACGTCGGCGGTCCTGGAGGCACGCAACCGGAGTGGCCGGCCAATCAGTTCAGCCTGTGGCTCATCCCGCACACGCTCGAGGTCACGACCCTGGGCGAGCTGCGGCCCGGTTCACGCGTGAACGTCGAGAGCGACGTGCTCGCCAAGTACGTCGAGCGCTTGCAGCTCGTAGCGAAAGGAAACGCTAATGCCTGACCCCAACCTCGCGCGCGGCACGGCCAGCGCAACTGGCATCGCCACCGTGCCGGAACTACTCGCCGAGTTGCGTGCTGGCCGGCCCATCATCGTCGTTGACGACGAGGACCGCGAGAACGAAGGCGACCTCGTCGTGGCCGCACAGTTCGCGACCACCGAGAACTTGGCGTTCATGATCCGCTACACGGGCGGCGTCGTCTGCTTGGCGTTGGAGGAGGGTGCCGCCGATCGCCTCGACCTGCCGCCCATGGTGCGCGACAACACGGCGCGGCGCGGCACGGCGTTCACCGTGAGCATCGAAGCTAAGAACGGCATAAGCACCGGCATCAGCGCCCACGACCGCGCCGTCACCATCCGCACCGCCGTGGCGCCGGGCGCCAGCGGCAGCGACCTCGCGCGGCCGGGTCACGTCTTCCCGCTGCGCGCGAAGGACGGCGGGGTGCTGCGCCGCGCCGGGCACACCGAGGCCAGCGTCGACCTGTGCCGCCTGGCTGGCCTCGAGCCTGCCGCCGCCATCTCCGAACTCATGGCTGACGACGGCAGCATGCTGCGCCTCCCTGCCATCAAGGAGTTCGCGGCCGAGCACGACCTCAAGGTCGGCACCATCGCTAGCCTCATCACCTACCGCCTGGCGCAAGACGCATTCGTGCGCCGCGTGGTTAGCACCAAGTTGCCGACGACTTACGGGGAGTTCATGGTGCATGGCTTCCTCGACGAACTGACCGGCGCCGAGCACGTTGCCCTGACGATGGGTGACGTGGCGCTCGCGTCCGCCACCGGCAACGGGGTGCTCGTGCGCATGCACTCCGAGTGCCTCACAGGCGACGCCCTGCACAGCCTGCGCTGCGACTGCGGTGCTCAACGCGACGCGGCCATGGCCGCCATCGCGCAAGAGGGCGCCGGCGTACTCGTCTACCTGCGGCAGGAGGGACGCGGCATCGGGCTCCTCAACAAGCTGCGGGCTTATCACTTGCAGGACGAAGGTTACGACACGGTAGAAGCCAACGAGCAACTCGGCCTGCCGGTCGACGGCCGCGATTACGGCGTTGGCGCCCAGATCCTCGCAGACTTGGGCGTGAAGAGCATGCGGCTCCTCACCAACAACCCGCGCAAGCTGGCGGCGTTGCGCGGCTTCGGCCTCGAGACTGTCGAGCGGGTGCCGCTGCACGTTGGACAGAACCCTTACAACGAGCGTTACCTGCGTACGAAGGAGGAGAAACTCGGTCACTTGGTCGATTAACGTTTGGCTAGCCACGTTAGTGCCGAAGGAGTAGTCATGACACTGTTCCGTGACCGAATCGACGCAGGCGAGAAACTGGCCTGGGAGCTTAGCGAGTTCCAGGGCGGGAACACGGTGGTGGTCGGGCTACCCCGCGGAGGGGTGCCGGTGGCCGCCGAAGTAGCGCGGCAACTGGGTGCGCCGCTCGACGTGCTGCCCGTGCGTAAGCTGGGGCACCCCAACCAGCCTGAGTTGGCAATTGGCGCTATCGCTCAAGGCGGATTCGTGGTGAGGAACGAGGCCCTGGCTGGCGCTAGCGGCGTGTCGGACGCCGACTTCGAGGCGCTCGCCAGCCGGGAGCGCCGCGAGCTCGTGCGCCGCGCCGCCAACTACCGCGGCGACCGCCCACCACTCGACCTCGCCAACAAGGTCGTGGTGTTGGTGGACGACGGGTTGGCTACCGGCGCCACCATGCGCGCGGCGGTAGCGGCGGCCAGGGGCCTCGGCGCTGCCCGCGTGATCGTGGCGGTGCCGGTGGCCTCGCCCGAAACGCGTGCGCTCTTGGAGGCGGTGGCCGACCAGGTCGTTTGCGTGGCAGAGCCCACGGCGTTCAGCAGCGTCGGCGAGTGGTACGCAGACTTCCATCAGACGACGGACGCGGAAGTCAGTGAACTGCTGAAGGGCAGCGGCCCGTCGTAGTAATCACTCCGCCAGCCGGGCTTCCAACTCGTCGACGCGGCGTTCAAGCGCCTCCATGCGCCTGAGCAGCACGGCCAGCGGAGACCCGCCTGACTCGGGCGCCGCAGCGTGGTCGCCTTCTGCACCATCGACGCGGCGCGGGCGGACGCGCGGCTGCATGCGTTCCTCGTCGGCGCCGAGCTTGTGGACCCAACGGTCTTGGCTTTGGCCAGGGGCACGGCCCAAGTTCTCGACTAGCGGCGCCGGACGCTCGGCCAGGCCAGCCAATACGCGCTCTACCGCCGGCACGTCTGCGAAAGCGACGTAGCGGTCGGTGCGCGTGCGCAACTCGCCTGGTGTTTGCGGTCCGCGGAGCATGAGCACACTTAGTAGTGCGAGTTCCTCGTCGGTGACCGACCATGCCTGCGCCAGCTTGTGGCGGTGCTTCGGCACGCGGTCGCTTACCTCCTGGACGGTGGACGCCAGCCCCTTGTCGCGCAGGCGCTGCACTGCTTCGAGGACGTCCTGCAGGTGGTAGTAGGTGACGGGATCGCGGCTGGTCTTCTGGTTGCAGGCGGTAACCAGCGCCTGGCTCGTGAGTGGGTAGCTCTCGGGCGTCGTGCGCTCCTTCTCAACCAGGGAGCCAAGTACGCGCAGCTCGATGTCGCTCAAAGGCATGTCAGCCAGGATAATACGCGTACCTGGCCAACCTGCGGGCGCAACCTCGGCGCACAGTTGTAATAGCCTACGGTCGTGCCCATCCGCGACGAACTGATCGAACGCACGATCCAGCAACTCGCTGCGCTCATGGCCAAGCTGCTGCTCGCGCGCTCGAGCGTGATCGAGGCCGCGCGCTTCGACCTGAGCGCAGCTGAGCGCGAGATCGAAACGCTCTACCTCGCGAACCTCGGCACGAGCCGCAGCCTCGTAAATCGTCTCGGGGTCGAGGACCTCATCGGGGTGCTTGGCACCGCTGGTTACGTTGACGGCGAACGCGCCTACCTCCTTGGCGCCCTACTGACCGTCGAGGCCGAGGCGGCCGTGGTGGCGGGAGCGGCCGAGGACGATCCCGAGGTGTTGCGCCTGCGCAACGCCGCGTTGGCGGTCTTGCTAGAGGCTGGCGCCGTGAACCTAGGCGAGCCCGACCTCGACAGCCGCGTGCAGGCGCTGCTCCGCGAGGTGCCTAGCGATTTGCGGCCCCTCAGCACTTTCGAGCGCTACTTCCGATACGAGTTCGCAGCGGACAGGTACTCCAAGGCAGAGGACGCGCTGTTCTCCTGGCTTGACCGCGCAGGCAGCTTCGAGGAGCGCCTGGAGGCGGCAGCGACGGCGATAGCCTTCTACGACGCCCTGGATGGCAAGAGCGACGAGGAGCTGGGGCTTGGAGACTTCGAGCGCGCCGACATCGCGTTAGGCCGCGGTGACTTTGCGGCGCGGGTTACTTAGGGGTCTTCACTCCCACTCTGGTTCCTCTACAGCCTCACGCGCTACCCTCACCCAACCGACACGCAGGCCGTCCATCTCCTCCACTTCGAGGCGGAAGCCTTGCCATTCGGTCTCGTCTTGCGCTTGGGGCACGCGCCCGAGGCGGTCGGCTAGGAGACCGCCGACGGTCTGGTAACCGCTGCCTTCCGGCACCACGTCATCTCTCAGGCCCAAGAGGTCGACGAAGTCGTCCACGTGCATCGAGCCCTGCACGCGCCACAGGCCCTCACCCAGCTCGAGGGCTTCTGGCACGTCTTCCTCGCCTGGAGGGAGGATGTCGCCGACCAGCTCCTCGAGGATGTCAGCGAGAGTCACTATTCCCTCTACCCCGCCGTACTCGTCGAGCACGACCGCGAAGTGCGTGCGCGACCCACGGAAGCTGTTGAGGAGCGTGAGGATGGGCAGCGTCTCAGGCACCATGAGCGGCTTACGCACCATGCTGCGCAGATCGAACGGGCCGCCTTGCAGGCGTGCGGCCAGTATCTCTCTGATGGCAACGAAGCCAACGACGTTGTCGAGTTGGCCTTCGCACACGAGGTAACGCCCGTGCGGTTCGGCACCGAGGCGCTCGAGGATCTCTTGCGGACCGGCGTCGACGTCGAA
>JBIQMD010000151.1:0-5261 GCA_044463725.1 Truepera radiovictrix | reverse complement strand
CGCGTGGTGGACGCGGAACTCTCCGAGGCACTGAACATCGCAGGGGCCGTGTTGATCGAGGGCGCGCGGGGTTGCGGCAAGACGGAGACTGGTCGCGAACACTCCCGTAGCGAGGCCTTGCTCGACACGGACCAGAGCGCCCGGGCGCTCGCCGAACTGGCACCGTCGGCTCTACTGGACGGCGCTACGCCTCGCCTCCTGGACGAGTGGCAGCTCGCACCTGCGTTGTGGGATCACGTTCGCCGCGCGGTAGACGACCGCCGCAAGCCCGGTCAGTTCATACTGACGGGGTCGTCAGTGCCCCCAGACGAGGCCTTGCGGCACTCCGGGGCAGGTAGGATCCTCCGCATCAGAATGCGGCCGCTAAGCCTGTTCGAGGCAGGCGCGTCCTCAGGCCAAGTCTCCCTTGGCGAGCTTCTCGCTGGCGAGAAGTTGGAGCCCCGGGCAGCGGAGAATGCGGTCTCAGTACAAGACGTGGCCGCACTCCTGGCCAAGGGTGGTTGGCCGAACATGCAGTCGCTGGAGCCAGCCGAGGCCCAGCGGCTGCTCCGCTCATACCTCGACGACGTGGCGCGTATCGACGTGCCTAGGCTGCAGGGGCAGGAACGGCGCGACACCAACCTGATAAGGCGTACCCTTACGTCGCTCGCGCGCCATGTAGCCACTGAAGCCACCGTTACCGCCATAGCCTCCGACGTAGGGGGAAGCGCCGAGCCTCCAAGGACCGAGACGGTATCCGAGTACCTGGCGCTCCTGGAACGCGTGTTCGTCGTGGAGATGCAGCCGAGTTGGAGCCCACACTTGCGCTCGAAGGCCCGCGTGCGCAAGCGAGCGAAGCTCCACTTCGTCGACCCGGCTCTCGCCGTGGCTGGCCTGGGTGCCTCGGCCGAGGCTCTCATGCGGGACCTGAACACCTTCGGACTGCTCTTCGAGTCGTTGGTAATCCGCGATCTTCGGGTATACGCGCAACGCTCCGATGCCATCGTGAGCCACTTCCGCGACAGCTCGAACTTGGAAGTGGATGCGATCGTAGAAGCGGTGAACGGGCGGTGGCTGGCAGTAGAGGTAAAGCTCGGAGAGTCCCAAACCGACGCGGCCGCCGCAAGCCTCCTACGCTTTCGCGAGACCGTCGACACGACCAAGACGGCGGCCCCAGTCGCTTTGGTGGTGGTGACGATGGCCGGATACGCATACACGCGCCCGGACGGAGTCCATGTGGTGCCTCTTGCGATGCTTGGCCCGTGAAGGGGGCGCCTACCCCTCCCCGCGCCGCGACCCCCGCTGCTGCAGTAACAAAGAGCCGCCCACCAGAACAATCGACGCGACGATCATGAGCGTCGAGATGGCGTTGATCTCGGGCGGCACGCGCTGCTTGAGCATGCCGTACACGAACAGCGGCAATGTGGTGGTGCCGACGCCAGCGTTGAAGAAGGTGATGACGAAGTCATCGAGCGAGAGCGTGAAGGCAAGGAGCGCGCCAGCCATCACGCCAGGTAGGAGGTTGGGGAAGGTGATGCGCCAGAAAGTCTGCCAGTGGTTGGCGCCGAGGTCGCGGCCCGCCTCCTCGAGGCGCGGGTCCATGCCTGCTAGGCGCGCGCGCACCACGATGGCCACGTAGCTGATGTTGAAGGCTACGTGCGCGATCACGATGGTGCCGAATCCAGACACGAGGCGCACCCCGAAGAGCCGCTGGACCGTCTCGAAGATGATGTTGAAGAAGACCGCGAGCGCGATGCCCTGGGTGATGTCCGGAATGACGACGGGCAGGTAGAAGAGCGTGTCGAGCGTCTTGCGGCCCCAGAAGCGCCCGCGCGCCAACGCGATGGCGAGCATGGTGCCGAAGGCGGTGCTGACGAGGGTAGCTATCGCGGCCACGAAGAGCGAGTTGCGCACGGCCTTGAGAAGGAGCTCCGTTTGGAACCGCGCCGCCTCCGTTCCGGCGGAGATGGTGCCAGCGAAGATGTTCTCGTACCAGCGCGTAGTGAAGCCGCGCCACGTGCTTACGGAGTTGCCGTCGTTGAAGCTGAACGCCACCAGGACGAGGATGGGCAACCAGAGGAACAGGTAGACCACTACTGGGCTTAGCAGGACGCCGAAGCGCCCGGTGCGTCTGACGGCGAGGTCGCGTTTCACCTTGCGCGCCGCAGTACTGGCGGCGGCGGTGGCAGTTCTCGGCGTCGTCATGAGTCCTCGCGCTGCCCCCAGCGGGTGTAGATGAGGACGCTGACGAAGACCATCGCCAACAGGACCATGGAGATGGCGCTACCTAGTGGGATGTTGCCGCGCCCCCCGAACTGCCCCTGGATTAGGTTGCCGATCATGAGCCCCCGCGTGCCACCCATGAGGTCTGGCGTGATGTAGGAGCCGATCGCCGGGATGAACACGAGGATGGAGCCAGCTATGACGCCAGGCAACGTGAGCGGGAAGATGACGCGCCAGAACGACGTCCAGTCGTTAGCGCCGAGGTCGTTGGCTGCCTCGACGAAGCGCCAATCGAGTGCCTCGACCGACGCGTAGATCGGCAGGATCATGAACGGCAAGTAGCCGTAAACGAGGCCGATCACCACCGCCGTTGGCGTGAACAACATCTGGAGCGGTTCACTGATCATGCCAAGGCTCTGGAAGAGGCCGTTGAGGAGACCGTCGCGCTGCATGATGGTGATGAGCGCGTAGGTGCGCACCAGGAAGTTCGTCCAGAACGGCAGCATGACGAGGAACAGCAGCAGCATGCGGGCGCTTGGCGAGCGCCGCCTGCTGATGTAGAAGGCCAACGGGTAGCCGAGGACGAGGCTGACGACGGTCGTCAGCAGCGCAACCCCGATGCTGCGCCACAAGACGGGGCCGAACACCGTGAAGGTGCGCTCGTACTGCATGAGGGTGGCTGGCGCGATGGCCGAGCCGCCCGGCCCGCGCGACATGAACGACGCCACCGCCACGAAGAGCAGCGGCAGCAGGAAGAACACCACCAGCCAGAAGGTCGCTGGCAGGGCCATTCCAAGGGCGCGCGCCTTGTCGCCGCGGACTCTTCCGCGCGTCACGAGGGGCCGCCGCGGCGGGTGGTCCCGGGTTGTCGCATCGCCAGAAGTCTAACCCCGACGGCGGCGCGTTGGGAACTGGTGGGTGGGCGCCCCACGGGCCGGAGCCTCATACGGCTATTTCTCCCCCTTGTCAAGCCCCTCCGCTTCGCGTGTAGTACGGCATTTGTGCGCTTCGCCACGTGCCAGCTTTTTGGGCGCGTGCTAGAGTTCGTCAAACGAGTAAGAAGGAGAGTGAGAAACTTCAAGACAACCCTATAGTGTGAGTGAGACTGAATGAGCCATCTAAGTATGGTCTCGGGATGCCAACGCTCTCGCGTAAAGGTTGTGGAGAAGCTCTTCCGGTCAGGGGCCGTTCAGTAACCCTTCCCTAATCGTTTCAGTTTCCCCCTTTTACGGGCTCAGATACCTCACCAGGCGTTGATTGAAGCAACGTTATGAGAGGCACAAAAGCACTGGATTTCGCCGTCGTCAACACTGAGTTGCGGCACGGCCAGGGTGTCTACGACACCGTAAGGCTCGCCAACGGCTACCCAACAGATCGCTACGTGCACTGCATCAACCGCGACGCGGTGGCTGAACAACTCGAACGCTTCCCTGAGGGGCAGTTCGTTGCCATCACGTACGAGGACGGACTCGAGAAGGTCATCGGCATGGCAACCACCATGCGCACCAGCCGCACGCCGGACGAGCGTCCGCTGCCCTGGTATGACGTCATCGGTTCGTTCGGCTTGCGTAACCACGAGCCGGATGGCGAGTGGCTGTACGGCGTCGAGATCGGCGTTCACCCTGACTACCAGCGGCGTGGCGTGGCCACGGCCCTCTACAAGGCGCGCCTAGCGCTAGTAGAGAAGCTCGGCCTGCGCGGCTGGTACGCCGGCGGCATGCTCATGGGCTATCACCGTTACCGCGAGACGTTCACGCCCCGTGAGTACGCCCAACGCGTCATCGACGGCAACATCGAGGACCCGACCGTGACCATGCAGTTGCATAGGGGCCTCGAGGGCCGCGGCATCATCGAAGGTTACTACCCCGAATGGCGGGCAGGTAACTCCGCGGTGCTGCTCGTCCACGAGCCGAAGCGCGCCGCCCCGCGCCGCGCAAGCATCAGCCAAGCTGGCCGCCGCGGCAGTGCGGCTCACAACCTGCCGAACCACTCTAGGTAGCTGACAGGGCTGGCGCATGAGCGGTAGCGGCCACAGAGTGACGCACAACGATCTTCCAAGTGAACACGACGTAGAGGTCTACGACGTGCTCGTGATCGGCGCGGGCGTGGCGGGCCTCGGTGCCGCCCGCGCCCTGCTAGCCGCGCGCGGCGACCTCGAAGTCCTCGTGCTCGAAGCGCGCGAACGCCTCGGCGGCAGGGCGCACACTGACAGGCGCTTCGCGGGGTTCCCCGTCGAGCTCGGCGCCGAGTTCATCCACGGCGAGCGCGCCGCGACCTGGTCGTTCATCGAGCACCTCAACCTAGAGACGGTGCACTGGACCAAGCAAGACGACTCCTGGGTGCGTTTGGCCGACGGCCGCCGCCTGACCATGCGCGAGGCGCGCGCCGCCGACCCTGCGCTCGAGATCACGCGCTCGTGGCGGTTGCCGCCGGGCGTGCCGCGGCGCTTTGAGTCGTTCGGGGCGTACCTGCAACGCCTAGGGTTCGACGCGACGCGCCTCGATTACGTGCGGCGCATGTACGCCAACGCGGCGGGTGAGAGCATGCGCTTCCTAGACGCCACTGCCGCCCTCAAGGGCCTCGACCCGGCCGACGTGGACGGTGAGGAGGACCACCGCATCCTCGAAGGCTACGGCGCCGTAGTCGAAGCGCTAGGCGTTGGCCCCGAGATCCTGACCGGCACGATCGTCACGCGCATCGAGTGGGGCGCCAGCGGGGTGGTGGTACGCGACCACGAGGGACACGTCTTCCGTGCGCACACCGCGCTCGTCACCTTGCCGCTTGGTGTGCTGCAGGCGGGCGGGGTTGAGTTCGCCCCGCCACTGCCAGAGGCCAAGGAGCGCGCACTGTCAGGCCTCGGCATGGGGCCTGTGATCAAGCTCGTCTATCGCTTCGCCGAGACCATCACACCTGACGACATCACGGCCGTCTACTCGGCCGGTAACCCGCCGATGTGGTGGTCGCCTTCTGCCGGGCACCCAACCACGGAGGCCGTCGTATGGACGGCCCTCGTGTCTGGTGACGGCGCCATAGAACTCCTCCGCCTAGGTGCCGCAGAC
>JBIQMD010000150.1:0-5262 GCA_044463725.1 Truepera radiovictrix | reverse complement strand
GTCCTCGCTCGGGAAGAAGTCGGTGCGGATGGCGCCCGTCTCGCCGTTGACGGCCTCCGTGAAGTAATCGAAGGTCCCGCTGTCGGTGCCCGGGCCGTAGAGCGTGATGTTGGCGTCCGGGAAGCCAGCGCGAACCTGACTCCACGTCTTGATGCTCGACCCTGGCGCCCAGATGGCCGCCAGTTCCTGTAACGTTAGGCAAGTGACGAAGTCGTTCGCGCGGTTCACCACGATGGTGAGGGCGTCCGCCGCGATGGGCAGCTCGATGAGCGAGATGCCCGCCGCCGCACACTTCGCCAGCTCACTCGCCTTGACGACGCGGCTGGCGTCTGCGACGTCTAGTGCTCCGGCGCACATCTTTGAGAAGCCGCCGCCCGTGCCAGAGTAGGCCACCGAAACTGGCAGGCCCGGGTGCTCGATGGTGAACTCTTCGGCCATGGCCAACGACACAGGGTAGACGGTCGAGGAGCCGTCCACACGCACGCCGAGTTCACCACCACAGGCGCCGATACAGACCGCCACCATGGCAAGCAGCGCACCGAAGCTCCTCCTACTTGGGTGGCCGAACATCACTACCTCCAGGCCCGAGGCTACACGCGTTCCGTTTTAGTCCGGTCGGGCGCATCACCGGGGAACGATAATGGCGTGGGCAGCTCAGTAGTCGGGCAGTGCCTGGCCGTAAGGAGGCACAGATGCCAACTGGAACGCCGCCATCCTGGCCCATCCGGGCCCCACGGGGCAACAAGCTGACCGCCAAGGGTTGGATCCAAGAGGCGGCCATGCGGATGTTGAAGAACAACCTAGACCCCGAGGTAGCCGAGGCGCCAGAAGACCTCGTAGTGTACGGCGGCCGCGGCCGCGCGGCTCGCGACTGGAACGCGTACCGGCGCATCATCGCTACGCTTGAGCGTCTTGAGAACGACGAGACCCTCCTAGTGCAGTCAGGGAAGCCGGTCGGCGTCTTCAGGACCCTGCCTGACGCCCCCCGCGTGATCCTCGCCAACTCTAACCTAGTGCCGAAGTGGGCTAACTGGGAGGAGTTCGACCGCCTCGACCAGGCGGGTCTCATGATGTACGGCCAGATGACCGCTGGGTCCTGGATCTACATCGGCACGCAAGGCATCTTGCAGGGCACCTTCGAGACTTTCGCGGCCGCAGCGCGGCGTCACTTCGGCGGCACCTTGGCCGGTACCCTGACCGTAACGGCGGGCCTCGGCGGTATGGGCGGCGCGCAGCCGCTCGCCGTCACCCTCAACGGGGGCACGGTGCTGGTGGTGGAGGTCGATGCGCACCGCATTCAAAGGCGCCTCGAGACAGGTTACCTCGACGAGTCAAGCCTTGACCTAGACGCCGCCCTAGCGCGTTTGGAGACAGCTAGGCAGGCGCGCACGCCGCTATCCGTTGGGCTGCTCGGTAACGCGGCCGACGTGCTGCCTGAGCTAGTCAGGCGCGGCGTCCACGTCGACCTAGTGACAGACCAGACGAGCGCCCACGATCCCATGGTCGGCTACCGCCCAACGGCGAGGCCAGACGAGGACTTGAACGCTCTGAGAAGCGCTGACCCCAGCGGTTACCGTGCGCGCGTGCTCGCGTCCATGGCGCGGCACTGCTCCGCCATCGTCGACCTGGCCAAGGCGGGCGCCATCGCCTTCGATTACGGCAACAACCTTAGGGCATTCGCTCGTGAGGGCGGGTTCGAGGACGCCTTCTCGTACCCGGGCTTCGTGCCCGCATTCATCCGCGATCAGTTCTGCGAGGGCCGCGGTCCGTTCCGCTGGGTCGCGCTCTCAGGTAACCCCGAGGACATCTACCGCACCGACCGCGCCATGCTCGAGCTCTTCCCAGAAGACGCCAACTTGAGACGCTGGCTTACCGAGGGCGTAGCCAAGTTCGCTTTCCAGGGCCTGCCTGCGCGGATCTGTTGGCTTGGCTACGGCGAACGTGACCGCGCAGGCCTACGCCTGAACGAGATGGTGGCCAATGGCGAGCTGGACGGTCCCATCGTGATAGGCCGCGACCACCTCGACGCCGGCTCCGTCGCCAGCCCGTACCGCGAGACCGAGGCCATGCTGGACGGCTCTGACGCCGTGGCCGATTGGGCGCTGCTCAACTTCGCCCTCAACGCCGTCAGTGGCGCTGGCTGGGTGAGCTTCCATCATGGCGGCGGCGTCGGCATGGGTTACAGCCTGCACGCAGGTCAGGTGTGCGTGGCCGACGGCTCACAGGCCGCCGCTGAGCGCATCGCGCGCGTGCTGCTCAACGACCCTGGCACTGGCGTCATGCGCCACGCTGACGCCGGTTACGACCTGGCCATCAGCGCGGCCAAGGCGCGAGGCATGGACTTGCCTGGCATTACGGACGGGGAGGACGCATGAACACGGCGCCTACAGAGACGGGCACGCTGGTCAAGGGCATCGGCGAACTCTTCACCCCGCATGCGGCCGTGTCGCATGCCGCCATGGCCATTACTGAAGGGCACGTCGCGTGGGTCGGTGCGGAGGCGGCCCTCCCGAGCGCATACGCGGGCTGGCCGAGCGTCGACTTGGGCGGCAACGCCGTCATCCCCGGCCTCGTAGACAGCCACACCCACTTGGTCTGGGCGGGCGACAGGCTGGACGAGTACCTCCTGCGCGCTCGTGGCGCCAGTTACGCAGAGCTCCTGGGCGCAGGCAAGGGCATCTACGAGACGGTCGCTGCCACACGCAGCGCGTCTGAGGCGTCACTCCTCCTCTCTGCCAGGCGCCGCGCCGGAGCGTTCTTGCGCAGCGGCGTTACGGCCATGGAGATCAAGTCGGGCTACTGCTTGGATACCGAGGGCGAGTTGCGCATGCTGCGCGTGGCGCGGCAGCTCGGGGAGGAGGGGCCGCAGCGCGTGACGACCACGCTGCTGGCGCATGTTCCAGACAAGGACGTGCCGCGCGAGGCCTACCTGGCGAACTTCTTGAGCGAGACCTTGCCTGAGGCCGTTCGCCTCGGCTTGGTCGACGCCGTCGACGTGTTCTGCGACGAGGGCGCCTTCACGTTGGCGGAAACGCGTCGCATCTTCGAGGCGGCCCTTGGTTACGGCTTGCAGATCAAGGCGCACGCCGAACAGCTCACGCACACGGGCGCGGCGCGCCTCGTGGCCGAACTCGGCGGGGTATCTGCCGATCATCTGGAGCTAGCCACAGGCGCCGACTTGGCCGCATTGGCCGCGGCCGGCAGCGTGGCGACATTCCTACCCATGCCAGCGCTACTACTCCGCAGCCAGACCCCAGATTGGGCGAGCGTGCGCGCCAGCGGCGTGAAGGTGGCGGTGGCGTCGGATCACAACCCTGGCTCGTCGCCCGTTCATGGACTGATGCTCGCGCTCAACCTAGGCGTAGCCACCCTCGGCATGAGCGTCGAAGAGGCGCTGGTGGCCGGCACGGCCAACGCCGGCCTGGCGCTCGGCCAGCCAACGTGGGGCACGTTGGCGCCCGGGTCGGTGGCCGACTATCTGGTAGTCGACTCGCCTCGGGCGCTGATGCCCTTCTACACTTGGGGTTCGCCGTCGCTACGCGAGATGGTCATCGGCGGCCACACGGTGTGGCGCAAGGACGGCTAACTGCCAGGGTCAGCGTCCCACCACAACGCCAGCGTCTCCGCCAACAACCGCGCAGCGAGCAACGCACTCCGCCCGCTGGGGTCTAGTTCGGGTGCCAACTCTGCGAGGTCGAGCCCTACCAAGCGGTTGCGGGCGACCGTGGCTGCCACTAGGTCGCGCAACTGCGCGTAACTGAGCCCTTCCGGTTCGGGGCTGCTGGTGCCTGGCAGCTCTGCGGGGTCGAGGGCGTCGACGTCGATGCTCAGGTAGACGTTCGCGCCTCGCGGCAAGCTGGCCACTGCCGCCGCTAGGTCGTCCCTCACGTGCTGCGCGCTGACGAGCTTGTGACCTCGCGCACGAGCGCTGCGGAACGCCTCGGCGTCGGCGCGGACGCCGCGCAGCCCCAACACCGTCACGCTCTCCAGGTTCGGCAGCGCTTCCACCGCGCGCCTGAACGGGCTCGAGTTGGCGAAACGCGTGCCGTTGCGCTGCTCCGAGTAGTCGAGGTGAGCGTCGAGTTGCACCACGTGCAACTCGCTCACGTCGCCGAACGCGCGCAGCAACGGGTAGCTCACCGAGTGATCGCCACCGACGAACACCGGCAGTCGCGCCAGGCCGCGCGCACGGCGGGCGCCGGCCGTGATGCGCGCGAAGCTCTCCGCCGTCTCTAGTTGCGCTAGGTCGACGTCGCCCACGTCGACAAGGCGCACGCCCGCCAAGCGGTGACGGTCCGTAACGAAGTCGTAAAACCCCTGTGGCGGTAGCGCGTACCGGCCACTTGCAGCGCGCACCGCGGCTGGCGCGAAGCGCGCTCCAGGACGGAAGCCAACCGCGAAGTCGTACGGCACCCCCAGCAACGCAACGTCGTAGCTGGGCGCAACGGCCTCTGCAACCGCATCTTCGGCCAACAGTAACGGCGCCTTGAAGAAGGTTGCTGGGCCAGTGAAGGTGAGTTCAAGATGCCTGCTGCTCACGACAACTCCACCCCGGCCGCTACGACCGCCGTTAGCAGGCTGCCGTCGCGCACGGCTCCCCGGACTGCTTCGAGTTCCGGTTTGAGGTAGCGGTCGCCGTCCAAGTGCGGCACCAACGCCCGTAAGCGTGCATGCGCGGCCGCCACGCCTACGCCAGGTTTGAGCGGCGTCCGGAAGTCGAGCGCCTGCGCCGCTGCTAGCAGTTCCACCGAGATCACGTAACTGGAGTTCGCCACGACTTGCGCCAACTTGCGGCACGCGTGCGTGCCCATCGACACGTGATCTTCCTGGTTGGCGCTGGTGGGAATGGAATCGACCGAGGCGGGGTGCGCCAACACTTTGTTCTCGCTCACCAATGCCGCTGCGGTGTACTGCGCCACCATGTAGCCAGAGTTGAGGCCGCCGTGCTCGGTGAGGAAGCCAGGCAGGCCGGACAAGGCGGGGTTGACGAGCTGCTCCACGCGCCGCTCGCTGATGTTGGCCAGTTCAGCCACGGCGATGGCCGCATAATCCGCCGCTAGCGCTAGCGGCTGGCCATGGAAGTTGGCCGCCGAGATCACGAGACCGCCTTGACCCTGCACGTCTGAGCCGCCCCAGGTCGCCTCGTCGTCGGTGTAACCGTCACTTAGCACCAACGGGTTATCGGTGACGGCGGCCAGCTCCACCGTCAGCACTGACCGCACGTGGCTGAGCGCGTCGCGACTGGCGCCGTGCACCTGCGGC
>JBIQMD010000149.1:0-5270 GCA_044463725.1 Truepera radiovictrix | reverse complement strand
GCCGTCGACGTAGCCATGCGCCACCTCAGCGAGCGCCATGGCGGCGTCGGCAACGTTCTCCTGGCCCCGCTAGCCGCCTCGTTCGACCAGTTCATCGACTACGCCGACCGTGCGGCTGCCTACCGCGAGGCCATCAAAGCCACCCAAGTAGCCGGGCGCGCGTAATGAGCGACCGGCTGCTCCTCAGCATCCAAGTCACGCTCGGGGTGCTCGGCCTCGTTGGCGTGACGGCCGCCGTGCCGGGGTTGGCCATCGAGCAGGCGCTGCGCCTCGCGTTCGCGCTTGGCGTCACCTTCGTAGTAGGGCGCTTACAGGCGAAGCACATCGTCAAACTCGCGCCTTACGCGTTCGTTGCGCTCCTCCTCGCCCTCGTGCTCGTGCTGTTCATCGGCGTCTCGCCCTCGGGTAGTGACAGCAAGCGCTGGCTGCTCATCGGCGGGGTGAGCGTGCAGCCGTCCGAGCTCATGAAGGTCGCCGTCATCGCGTACCTCGCGACGTTCTTCTACAACCACAACGGCAACTGGGAGATCTGGCGCCCCATGCTCGTCATCGGCCTTACCGCCGGCCTCATCGTCATCGAGCCGGACGTCAGCACTGCAGGTTTCGTGTTCATCCTTGCCGTAGCCATCATGATCGCGGCGGGCGCCACCATGGGGCGCGTGCTTGCCATCATGTTCACCGCGGCGGCAACGGCCACGCTCCTTGCAGGAACCGTGCTCAGCCAGTTCTCGTACATCGGCGAGCGCATGGTCGGCTACTTCGACCGCTGGGGCTCACAGTCGCAGGCCGCCGACCTCTCTTATCAGGCCCTGCGCGCGCTCGAGGCCATCGGTCGCGGCGGCGTCCTCGGCGTCGGTCCTGGTCGCCGCGTGCCAGTGCCTGAGGCGGAGACCGACTTCGTCGCAGTGTCACTCGCGCACTCGCTAGGTTTCATCGGGGTGCTCACCGTCATCGTGCTCTACGGATTGCTTGCGTGGCACGGCTACAGGATCGCTAGGCGGGTCACCGGGCCAGCCGCCCTGCTCGCCGCCGGCGCCACCGCCTACATCTGCGGCCAGGCAGGCCTCAACCTGCTGGTGGCGTCCGGCATGTTCCCCGTCACCGGCATGCCACTTCCAGGCATCAGCTACGGTTTGAACTCGCAGCTCTCGGTAGCGGTGGCCTTCGGCTTCCTCCAACTAGCGAGCCGCCAAGTACAGCGCGCCGAGACCGAGGCACAAACGCGCGGAGCACTTCCCGTCACCCCAATCCAGCCAGCAGCGCGGCGCGCATGAGCGGCATGACGAAGCTCCTGCTCGCCACGGGCGGCACTGGGGGTCACATCTACCCAGCACTTGCAGTTGCGCGCGAGGCACGTGCGCGCGGCATCGACGTCGCCGTCATGGGCGGCAAAGGTGGCATGGAGGAACGACTTACCGTCGAGGAGGGACTGAAGTTCTTCGGGGTCAGCACTGGCAAGTGGGACAGGCAGCGCCCGGACCCGCGCCAGGCGCTCGCGGCCGCCAAAGGTCTACTGGACGCGCGCCGCCTCGCCCGCACCTACGGCCCGCAGCTGGTCATCGGTTTCGGCGGGTTCGCCTCGCTACCCGGTTGCGCCGCCGCCCGCAGCCTAGGCATCCCACTCGTGATCCACGAAGGCAACGCGTTCCCAAGCCGCGTGAACCGTTGGTTCGCTAGCAGCGCGCGGCTGTTCGTCTCCGCTCAGGAGGAAGCCCTGCGGCACGTCAAGCCGCGCGCCACGCTCGTCGTGCCGTTCCCCGTGCGCGAGGAACGGCTAACGCGCGCAGCCGCCCGCGACCTCCTCGGGCTGCCTCAGGACGCCGTCGTCACGCTCGTGATGGGCGGCTCGCAAGGCTCACTAGCCCTCAACAGGGCCGTGCCAGACGCGTACGACCGGCTCGCGCTGCCTGACGCCTTGGACGGGCGGCACGCGGTGCTTCACTCAACCGGGCCGCGCTGGCTCGAAGAGGTAAAGGCGCGCGTGAGCGGCCCGAACTACCATCCGAGGCCCTACCTCGACGCAACGGCCGCTTGGTCGGCCACCGACGTCGCCATCACGCGCGCGGGCGTTGGCACTCTCTCCGAGGCCGCCTTTCACGGCGTGCCGACGATCATGGTGCCGCTGCCAACTTCGGCCGATGACCACCAGCGGCATAACGCCCGCGCAGTCGAGGCCGCCGGAGCCGGGGTCATGGTCGAGGAGCGCGACATCGCCCGCCTGCCAGCAGCTTGGGCAGCGGCGCTAGACTCGAACTGGCGCAGCACTGCCGCTGGCGCGGCGGCGCGCCGCACGCCAGCTGGGGCAGCGCGTCGTATCGTTGACGCCGTGTTGGAGTTGGTGAGCTAAAGCCATGAACCCGCTTACATTGAAAGAAGCGCTAGAACCGAGCCCCACCCTCAGCGGCCTACCGGGTGCGCACATCCACTTCATGGGCATCGGCGGCGTGAGCATGGCCGCACTGGCTCGCTGGTGCCGCGCTGAAGGCTTCGAGGTGAGCGGCTGCGACCTCGTCGGCGGCTCCGTGCTAGACGAGCTGGCGGGCAACGGCATCAGCACTTGCACCGGTCACGACGCCAACCACGTTGCACGAGCTGACGTCCTCGTCCACAGCATGGCAGTGCCTCACGACCACCCTGAACTCGTCGCCGCGCGCGAGGCCGGCATTCTCGTGCTGCGCCGCATAGCCCTACTCGGGGAGCTGTTCTCGCGCCGCAAGGCCATCGCCGTGACGGGCACGCACGGTAAGAGCACCACGACAGCCATGCTCGCGACCCTCCTGCTCGACCTCGAGCCAGGCACCTCAGTGCAGCTCGGCGCTTCGCTCCCCATCATCGGCGGCAGCATGCGCTACGGGCCAGGCACGTGGCTGGCGGCGGAAGTCGACGAATCGGACCCCGGCTTCGCCGACCTCGTCGCAGAGGTCGCCGTCGTAACGAACCTCGACGACGACCACGTGGCGGGCGAGTACGACGAACGCCGCAACTACCATGCCTCCTTCGAGGACCTGCAGGCCGCGGCTCGACGCTACGCGCTAGCAGGCAAGACGCTCGTCTACTGCCACGACTGGCCTGGGCTGGCCGAGATCGTGGCGGGCCACGAGAACGCCCGCTCCTACGGCATGGACGAACGCGCCGACTACCGCATCACAGCCTTGAAGCTGAACCCGGGCGGCAGCACCTTCACCCTCACCTGCCCGGGCCTCGAACCGTTCGAGGTCGTCATGAGCGTGCCAGGCAAGCACAACGCCTTGAACGCGGCCGCCGCCATCGCGGCCGTTCACTCCGCCGGCCTGGACCCGCGTCCTGCCCTGCCCGCACTACTGGCGTTCCACGGCGTCGGGAGGCGCTGGCAATCGTACGGCGAGCTCAACGGCGCCTTGATCATCGACGACTACGCGCACCACCCGACCGAGGTCGCTGCCACCCTCCAAGCGGCACGCGCGACCGGCAGGCGTGTGCGCGCCGTACTTCAGCCGCACCGCTGGGTACGCACGGCCCGGCAGTGGCCGGCCCTGGCCGCAGCTGCCGCCCTTGCAGACGAGGTGGTCGTGCTGGCCGTGTACGGCGCGGGTGAGCGACCCATCGCCGGCGTATCGCCAGAACTAATCGCGGAACGCATCAACACTCTCGGTGTCAAGGCCACCGTGTTCGAGCTTGGCAACGTCGAGGAGTACCTCGCCGTCACCGCCGCCCCAGGTGACCTCGTCATCACCCTCGGCGCTGGCGACGTCTGGCGGATAGCCGCAGGGCTTGGTGCCAGAGCAACAGCGGCGGCGGGCGCCGCTGCTGGCGCGGGTTCCTGAGGCGCACGTGACGACGTCCGAAACCAAGCCGAGAGTGCGGACCGTACGGTTGCGTGATCTGACAACGTTGCGCGTTGGCGGCGAGGCTGAGCTGTGGGAAGTGAACGACGTCGCCGACCTACTGATCGCAACGGCCGAGCCTTACCGCGTGCTCGGCTCCGGCGCCAACCTGCTCGTGGCCGACGCGGGCGTGCCCGAACGCGTCGTGCGCTTGGGCCGCGCGTACAACACCATGGCTTCCTTCGGCGCCGCTAACGACGTCTGGGTGGGCGCCAGTACTCCCCTGCCTGGCCTCGTAAGGCGGGCGCAGCGCGCTGGCCTCTCCGGCCTAGAGGGCCTATCTGGCGTGCCGGCCGTGCTTGGGGGCGCCATCGCCATGAACGCGGGCACGCGCTTCGGGGAGATGGCGGACAGCGTGGTAGAGGTCGAGCTATTCGTCGACGGTGCGCTAGTCGTGGTTCCCGCCGCCGAACTCGGGTTCAGCTACCGCCACGCCACTCTCCCAGCTGGCGCCATCGTCACGAGGGCACGCTTGCGGCTAACGGAGGCAACGCCCGAGGGCGTCGCCAAGACGACGAGCTTGGTAGACGCCGCGCGTGCCGGGCAGCCCAAGGTCAAGTCGGCCGGTTGCGCGTTCAAGAACCCAACCAACGACTCGGCTGGGCGCCTCATCGACGTGGCCGGCCTCAAGGGCCTACGCGTCGGCGACGCCATGGTCGCGCACGAGCACGGCAACTTCGTCGTCAACCTCGGCGCCGCAACGGCCGACGACGTGCTCAAGCTCCTCGCGCTCGTCAAGGAGCGCGTGCCGCAACCGCTCGAGCTGGAATGGCGCCTGTGGGGCTTCTAGGATGCGCAGCCTCGGCCTGCTACTGCTGATCCTGCTAGCTGCGGCCCTGGTCGTCAGCCTGTTCGTGCCGAAGGTCAAGTACGTGACGGTGGCAGGCAACGTTCACCATGACGCGGAGAGCGTGAAGCGCCTGGCGAACGTCGTCGGAGGCGAGCCGTTCCTGTGGGTAACGGCAGGCAGGGTAAAGGGCCTCGTCGAGGACCCGTGGATCTTGCAGGCAACGGTCGTGAGGCAGTGGCCCGACCGCGTAAGCATCTTCGTGGCGGAACGCAAGCCCGCCATCGCGAGCGGAGAGACGACCTGGGCGGACGATGGTACAGTCCTTGTCGGCGCGACCCCGGCGGAAACGGCGGGGCTACCACGGCTCGAAGGCTGGGGTCCGGTACGCACTTCGGAGGCCATCACCCTCTTGAGGCTGCTGCGACCGTTCGGCACCGAGGTGATAAGCTACTCGCCGGAAGGATTCGAAATTCTCTTGGACGGCACACAGCTTTTCACGCCGAGCGCGGAGGCTCTGCGCGAGCACTGGTCGGCATTCGTAAGCCACCGTGGGGGCCGCATGGCGGTTTACCCTTGGGGAGTGAGCAAGGCACATGAGTGACGAACGCATAATCGTC
>JBIQMD010000148.1:0-5299 GCA_044463725.1 Truepera radiovictrix | reverse complement strand
TGGCGTTCGGCGTGCCGCTCGTACAACTCCGCGGCGTGAGCAACGCCGTCGGCGTACGCGACAAGACGCTGTGGCACGTCAAGACGGCGGTCGCCAACGCCTGCGCGGTCGTCAAGCGCGCACTACCCCTGTTGGCGGCGGCCTGATGGAGTTCCTCGTTGCCGTGCCGGTGTGGGTCTACTTCGTCGTCATCCTCATCACATACATCCTGGCGCACATACTCACCTTCGACCCGCAGCGCCTCCTGTCAGAGCGGCGCGCCTTCTTCGGGCGCATGGCCTCCGCGGTGCTCCTCCTCCTTGCGCTCGTCTTCTTCCAACGCGAGGAGCCTCTCACGCTGCTTGTAGCTTTGGTGCTCGCCGGTGCGGGCGGCTATCTGAGCGGCCGGTCTACTCTGCCGCCGAAGGCGGCAAAGGCCAAGGGCGGAAGTAACAAGGGCCGTAGCTGACGGTATAATCCCGGCATGGGACTAGTCACCGGCCTCGAGATACTCGCAGCCGCCCGCGCAGGTGGTTACGGCGTTGGCGCATTCAACACGAACGACCTAGAGATCACGCAAGCCATCATCGAGGCGGCCGAGGAGCTCAAGAGCCCCGTTATCGTCTCGCTGTCTGAAGGGGCCCTCAAGTTCGGTGGCCCGGGCCTCGTCGAGATCGTGAAGTTCCTTGGCGGCGGCGCAAGCGTCCCGGTCGCCATTCACCTTGACCACGGCTCGAGCTATGCGTCGTGCCTGCGCGCCATCCGCCTGGGCTTCACGTCCGTGATGATCGACATGTCGCACGCGGACGAGGACGCGAACGTGGCGGAGACGCGGCGGGTGGTCGAGGCGGCGCACGCCGTCGGCGTGACCGTAGAGGCCGAGATCGGGCGGCTTGGTGGCATCGAGGAGCACGTGAACGTCAGCGCGGAGGACGCCACCCTCACGCACCCAGACGAGGCCGAACGTTTCATGGCGGAGAGCGGCGCCGACTACCTCGCCGTTGCTATCGGTACTTCGCACGGCGCCTTCAAGGGCAAGGGGCGGCCGTTCATCGATCACGCTCGCATCCGGGCAATCGCCGAGCTAGTCGGACAACCGCTCGTCATGCACGGAGCCTCCGGCGTGCCAGCCGGCCTGGTCGCGCGCTTCCGCGCTACGGGCGGCGTGATGGCCGACGCATCTGGCATTCACGAGGACGACGTGCGGCAGGCCGTTACCGAAGGGATCGCCAAGATCAACACGGACACCGACTTGCGCCTGGCGTTCACGACGCGCGTGCGCGAGGTCCTCCATGCCAAGGCGGAAGAGTTCGACCCGCGCAAGATCCTGGGGCCGGCGCGCGAAGAGATGAAGCTCGTGGTGGCCGAACGCATGCGCGTCTTCGGTTCGGCGGGCAAGGCGAACTAGCGCCCACAGCGCATCCTCAGCCCTTGGCGGCCTCGTCGTCGCGCGCCGGCGCCACGACTACCGTCCGGTGGTGCGCGAAGTTGACCGCCCCTGGCGCCCCACCCTTCGGGCGCCAGACGTTCTTGCGTTCCGTGTAGTCAACCGCCACCCGGTCCTCGCGCCGCGCTTCGGAGTGCCCGGCCGCTAGGCGGGCGGCGAAGAGCACCGTGTCGAACGGCACGTCCTTCCCACCTGAGCGCACCACCACGTGTGAACCGCGGTACCCCTGCGCGTGCAGCCACAGGTCGCGGCTGCGCGCGACTTGAAACGTGACCTTGTCGTTGTCGCGGGCGTTGCGACCGACGACGACCTCGAAGCCGTGAGGGCCCTTGAACCTAATGCCCGGTACGGCCGCACGCGCCCCCGCCCTGTCCGCCTCCTTCGCCGAGGCTTGCAGCCGAGCGGCCACCGCTTGGGCTGGCAGCTCCGCCACACCAGCCAGTTCGCCTTCGGCGGCCGCCACCGCGGCCGTGAGTTCCGGCACTAGGTCAGTCGCGCGCTTCGCCCGTGCCACGCGCCTGCGTGCTTGGTCGTAACGCGCGGCTGCGTTGCCTGCTGCGTCAAGGCGCGGGTCGAGCACCAGCTCGACAGTCACGCCATCGAATCCAGCGAGCGTCACGCGCGAGGCGCCGCCAGGCACCGTCGCCGCGTTAGCTAACAGCAGGTCGGCACCTGCGCGCAGGTCGTCTACCCCGGCGCTGGCCGCCAAGGCGGCGCGCGCGTCAGAGAGTTTGCGCCGCGCCAACTCGAGTTCCTTCTCGAGTATGCGCGTCAACTGGTCGCGAGCCTGTGCCTGCCGTTCGTCACGCGCGGCGCTCATGGGGTCGGTGGCACCGCCCCAGCGGTCCATGAACGCGGCAGGGTGCGCGGCCAACTCCTCGACGAGCTTTGCTGCTGCTGTCACGGCATCGCCGGCGAGGACCAGGCTCGTGTCCTCTCCCGCTGCCGTTAGCGCGGCGGCTAACGCGGCCGCGGACTCGGTCCCAATGCCGTCTATGACGCTGGCCACCTGGCCGATGCGTTTGCCGCTCAGCGCCGCCGCGATGGCGGTCGTCGTGGCTCCGACGGGATCGAGCTTGCTGTAAGGCGGTGGCGGGCGATAGTCGATGCCGACGCGGAGCTCGCGGTAACGGTTGCGTTCAGCTAGCACTTGGCGTTCGACCCCGATGATACGGCCGTCCTCGACGAGGACGAGGTTGGCGTTCCTGCCAGTGAGTTCAACCACGAGCGCAACTCCAGGCACGGGCACGAAGCCTGCGGAGGGGCCGAAGGTGAGAGTGAACACGCGGTCGCGCGCCGCCTGCTCGACCGCCACGAGCGGACCTACTGCACGCGCAGCCAGCTGCTGCTGTAGCGGGGTGCGCGGCCGGCTCTGCTCAGGCACGCCGTCGCGCATGGCTACGAACGGCCGCGGTGGTCGACTGCCGAGCCACAACGAACCCCCACCCGCGAGGGGCAGAACCGCCGTGCGGTCGTCAGGGAAACGCCACGCGAGGCGCTCGGCCGGCAGTAGCGGCCTAAGCGCGCGCAACTGCTCGGCGATGAGTAGCCCTTCCATCAGCTGTTAGCCTCCGCGACTCACTTTGGTCAGTTCAGCACGCGTTCGAAGCCGCCCAAGTGGCTCCTGGCGTCATCGACGTACTGCTTTAGGGGCAGGTACCATTCGCTGCCGACCTCAGTGTGCTCGAGGGCCGCTCGAGCATGCAGGAGCACGCGGGCCGCGTACTCCTCGCCCATCTGCGAGTAGACGTCCGCAAGCATCTGCTGCGCGGCCACCCAGAACGGATCACCTGGCTGGCTGGCGCTCAGCGCCTGCTCGTACCAGGCGGCGGCATCTTCGAGTCGGTAGTACTCGAAAGCCACGCTGCCCAAGGTGATGCAGGCGGGCGCCGTGGCTCCCAGCTCGAGCGCCTCCTGCGCTAAGGCGTGGGCGGAGTCGAGTTCGCCGCGGCGTAACCTCACGTCTGCGAGGTCAGCCAGAGCGTCACCGCGGTGCGAGTACGAAGGGTCCGTCACTACCTCGCCGAGGAGCGTCTCGGCTTCCGTCAGGCGGTCGCACTCGATGAGCGCGTACGCCGCCTCGTGCTGCGTGAAGGCGCGGTGCTCGGCTGGCACGCTCGCAAGCGCCCTGTCGAACGCCAAGGTCGCCTCAGCTGAGCGACCGGCCGCCGTGAGCGCCTGCGCCGTTGCGAACGCAACGCTGTAAGTCGGGCCGCCCAACTCGTCGTCGATCAGGGCCGCCTCACGCAGGTGCTCTAGGGCGAGGTTGGGATTGTCGAGGTCGAGGTGGGCGCGGCCCAGGAGGTAGCGGTGCACGGCGCGCTCCTGTGGCGGCAAGAGTTCGTCGTCGATGGCGGCGAGCTGCTCGAGAGCCTCTTCCGTTCTGAAGAGCTCGACTAGGGCGCCTGCTAGGCTTAACCGCTCGGCGTCACGCTCGAGTTCTGGCGCCTGCGCTGCGGAGGCGGTGAACGCGGCGGCGGCCTCCTCCCACTCCCCGAGCACTTCGCTGCACTGACCGATGAGCGACCAGCGCCGCCACTCTAGGTACGTGGGCAGGCCGGCGTCGTCTAGTGCGCTAAGGCGACGCGCGGCACTCTTGGCCGCGTCCACTGCGAAGAGAGCGGCGGCAGCGTGATACGAGGCCGTTGCGTCGAAAGCTGGCGCACCTCCGAGCTCGGATGGCCGCTCAGGGACCTCGCGCAGGCCGCGCTTGACGTCGCTTAGGGGGGCTCCGCGGTAGGCGGCGAACTCCCAGAAGAGGGCGCGGTAGAGCGGGCGCGATGCGAGCTTCGGATCCGCGCCGACGGCGTTGCGCAGGGCGGGTTGGCCGTTCTCGAGGCCCTCGTCGCCGTAGAGCGCGTAGACGGCTGCCAACTGCAGCCACGCGAGCCCGTTTACGGCCTTGTCTGGGCCGCGTTTGACGGCGCTCTCGAGGACCGCAAAGGCGACGTCGTACTGCCCCTTGGCGAGCGCCTCCTGGGCAGAACTAAGGTCTGGCGTGCGCTGACGCCTGAAAAGCATGCGCAAGGCTACCACGAGCTACCGTCCTGGACGCGAGCGTTGCCACATCTGCTCAACGACTGGCACGCTCAGAGGAGCTCGACCACGGCCCTGCCAGCGCCAGCTTCAACCGGCGGGTAGGCGCGGTGGAAGGTCTCGTCGAGGAGGCGGGCGGCGTGCTGGCGCATGAAGCCGAGCACGGAAAGCGCTTGGGTCTCGTGGCAGGCCATGGCCGAGAGCTTCGTCACCAGCTCCGCACCGGCGGCTGCGGTGTGGGTCGGCGCGAGGTAGCGCGCGTGCATCTCGCTCTCCTCAAGAAAGCCGGGGCGCTGCGGCCCTACGAAGGGCGTGGCGCTCGCGAAGTAGTAGAGGCGCTCCGGCTTGGTAGGTGCCTTGGCGAAGGCCTCGAGCACGATGGCGTTCGTGAAGCAGTGGTCAGGGTGTCCGTTGGCCCCGTTTGGTGGGAAGGTGAGCACCGCGCGTGGGCGCGTGCGGGCGAAGGCTGCCAAGACGGCAGCCAGTACCTCTGCGCGTTCGGCTGCTACGAGTCCCGGATGCTCCGGCATGCCGCGATTGGCGTCCGGCACGTAATCCTGGTAGTCGAGGATCGTTACGTCCTGTACGCCGAGCGTGGCTAGCGAGGCGCGCAGTTCACCCTCGCGCTTGTCCGCCAAGCCAGCGCGGGTAGAGAGGCCGAGCGTCAGTCCGGCAGCTCCGCGCGTGAGGGTGAGAGTGGCTGCTTTGCCGCGCGCCGCCGTGCGCGCCAACATCGCGCCCGAACCGAACACCTCGTCGTCTGGGTGGGGCACTACGAGCAGTAGGTCGGTCAGATGGTCGGAGGTCATTTCGCCAGCGTACCGTCAGGCGCCGTAC
>JBIQMD010000147.1:0-5318 GCA_044463725.1 Truepera radiovictrix | reverse complement strand
TCCACCCCGAGCACATCGAGAGTCTCACGGACCTCGCCAAGTCGGCGTTGGGCGACGTTAGTGGCGGCCCACGCGACAGGCACTTCGGCTTCCTGGTGCGCCCTGAGGCGGAGACCGTGGTTGGGGACCCGAAGCTCTTGAGGCGTATCCTCGCCAACCTCATGGCCAACGCCATCAAGCACACCCGCCGCGGCGGTTACATAGACTTCCGCGCCTGGAGCAAAGACGGCAGCGTGGTTCTCAGCGTGCGCGACGACGGCGAGGGCATACCGGAGAGCGATCACAAGCGCATCTTCAACGCCTTCGAGCAGTCGCGGCACACCATCCACGACCGCTACGACACGGGCATGGGCCTCACCTTCTGCAAGCTCGCGGTCGAGAAGCACGGCGGGCGCATCTGGGTCGAGTCGAAGGTCGGGCGCGGCAGCACCTTCTACTTCACGCTGCCAGACCAGGTAGCCGCCGCGGTGCCAGCTGGCGCGTGAGCCAGGGCACCGTGCCGGACTGGTCACTTGAAGAGGAACTCTGGCAACGTGGCGCGAGACTCGTGGCTGGCGTTGACGAGGCCGGCCGCGGCGCACTCTGTGGCCCAGTCGTAGCCGCCGCCGTCATCCTCCAGACCGGGCGCGCTCACCCATACCGCGACTCGAAGACCCTAAACGCAGCTCGCCGCGCCGAACTAGCCGACCAGGTCAAGGTAGAGGCGGTAGCCTACGCGGTCGGGTTCGCCAGCCCAGCAGAGATTGACGCGCTGAACGTGCTGGCTGCAACGAAGCTCGCGGCGCGGCGGGCGCTTGCTGCGCTGGTGCCTCAAGCAGACGGCCTAGTAACTGACTACCTGCGCCTTGGATTACCACTCCCAGAGTTGGCCGTCGCGGCGGGCGACGCGCGCAGCTACCAAGTCGCCGCCGCCAGCGTTCTCGCCAAGACCGTGCGTGACGCACAGATGCTGCGGCTGGCGAACACCTACCCCGGTTACGGGCTCGAGCGCCACAAGGGCTACGGGGTGAGGGAGCACCTGGAGGCGCTTGCCGCCATCGGGCCGAGCCCAATCCACCGCATGACGTTCGCTCCAGTGGCGCGCCTCCGACCAAGCGCAGGGCCGGAAGTGCGGGCTGAGCCTTAGAATGACCTAGTACCAAGAGCGCACCTCTCGGCGTTGCCGCCGCTCGGCGGTCCCAAGGTCGCACGACAAGGAGACCCTCCCATGCCAGAGTGCATCGGTGTGAAGTTCGATAACGGCCCGAAGATCCACTACATGGAGGCGCCTCCAACGGCGCCCGCGCTCGGCACGCGCTGCGTGGTCAGCACGCGCCGCGGGCTCGAGATGGCCAAGGTCCGCACCGGCGTAACGGAAGTAGCCAAGCCGCAAGGCCACTACGTGCGTGACGCCCAAGCGGACGACATCTCGCGCTACGACGAGTTGAACGCCAAAGCAGAGGACCTCAAGTGGCTTCTCAAGGCGCGGGCGCGGCAAGTCGACGCCGAAGTCAAGGTCGTCGCGGTCGAGTTCAACATCGACGAGTCGCTGCTAGTCGTCAGTTACACGAGCGAACAGCAGGCGCCACTGCGCGTGCTGGCCGCCGAACTCGTTGCGCACACGGAGGCACGCATAGAGTTCGCCAACGTCGGGCCGCGCGATCAGGCGCGCATGCTCGGCGCGTTAGGTGTGTGCGGTGACGGCACGTGCTCGAGCACTTGGCTACAGAGCTTCAACGCAGTGAGCATCCGCATGGCGCGGGATCAACAGCTGCCCCTCAACCCAGAGAAGATCAGCGGACCGTGCGGGCGCCTGATGTGCTGCTTGCAGTACGAGCACGAGATGTACCGCGACCTGCTCAAGGGCATGCCGCGCAAGGGCGCCAAGGCGTGCCATGACGGTAGCGGCACGTGCGGTCGCGTCGTCAAACTCAACCCACTGAAGGGCACCGTCGAGCTGAGGACGGACGAGGGCGGCATGGCCGAGTTCCCGGCCGCAGAGATCGGCCGCGTTCGCGGAGGCAACGCCTAGCTTTCGCCTCCTCGTAGCTCGAGGGCGAGAACCGCGCAAGCCAACGGCGCCTGAGCGTAGGCGGCGAGGGCCTGCTCGCATGCGTCGACGGCGTCAAGAGCTGCCGCGTACCCAACTAGGCCGCGTTGGCGTAGCAGCTCGCGTAGCCAACCGAGCGGGCCAGGCTGGGCAGCACTGTCTGCCGTAACGGCCTTGGCGAACGCCTCAGCCCCGAGCAGGGCGTCAAGCAGGTTGCCGTTCACGGCGTCCAAGAGATCCTCCGCCGCTGCCTTGGCGGCCGCCGTGGCATCCGCCTCCGCGTTAGCGCGCACCAACGCGCCCGGCTGGCCAAGCCTCACGGCCGGGTGGCCTGCGAGGACTGGCGTCAGCTGAGGAAGGCCGCCGCGGCCCTGCAGCGCCTCGACATCGACGGCCCCGAAGCGCACGGTCACGCTGCGCGACGCTACGGTTGGCAGAAGCGCGTCTGGGCCGGGCGCTATTAGTACGATGATGGCCCACGGTGGCGGCTCCTCAAGCACTTTGAGGAACGAGTTCGCAGCGGGGAGGTTCATGGTGTGCGCCTGGTCGATGACGCCGACCCTCGCCCTGTAACGCGGCCGCGTGCGCAGCCACGGGCCTAGTGGCTCACTGTCGCCCCGCTCGCGCGTGACGAGTTGGTCGATGCGGATCTCAGGGTCGCGCTTCAGACGACCGGACTCGGTGGCTAGTGCCGGCGCGACTTCCTTGAGGTCGGGGTGCGCTCCGGCGAGAAGCAGCCGGCAGCTCTCGCACTCGAAACACGGGCGCGCGGCGACGTCAGCAGCCTGACAGTTGACGAGGGCGCACAGCCAACTAGCGCCCAACCTGCGGCCCACTTCATCTGGCCCCATGAAGAGCAGCGTGCGTGGCCCACTACCGCCGCTCCACATGCGCCGCAGCGCGTCCAGTGCAGCGTCCTGCCCGACGGGGGCCAACTGCCTTACCGTAGTCACCTACCCGCTTCCAGCCGCGAAGCGAGCATCTCAGGGTAGCCGGCAGCCAAGACGTCGGCCTGCACCGACTTGAGGTCGTACTCGACGCGGTGATGCGTGATCACGCGGTTCTCGGCGTCGTACAAGAAGTAAGACGCCAGAGGAATCTGATCGCGAGGCTGCCCAACGGCGCCAGGGTTGGCGATCACGCGGGCTAGCGGCGGAATGCGGTAAGTGGACTCTTGCGGGCGATTGAACGACACGGTGCGCCACAAGTCGTGAACGCCGTTGCTGGCAGTGGCGAAGATCTTCGGAACGTGCGTATGGCCGACGAACAGCAGCTTCTCCGACATGAGGCTGACGTTCACCTGAGCGGTAGCCATGGTTGAGAGGTAGTCCCACTCTTGCGAGAGCGCGCCGTGCGTCGCCTCGAAGCCGCTAAGCGTCTTGCGCGGCGCGAGGCTGTGCAGGAATCGCAGGGAGTCGCCGCTCAGCGTAACGAGTTGCCGCTCAAGCACGTTCATGACGATGCCGCCTGCCCATTGGTCGCCGCGGTCACCTACCGTCAGTTCTAGTAGCGCAGAGTCGTGATTGCCCATGATTCTCACTACGGGGTTCAGCTCGATCAGGCGCTGCACTACCTCCTCTGCGTGGGGGTAATAGCCGACCGCGTCCCCAAGGAACACGGTGGCGTCGAAGCCACGCTGCCTCGCTTGCGCCAGCACCGCGTCGAGGGCTGGGAGGTTAGCGTGGACGTCGCTCAGGACCAGGTAACGCATTCGCCAACGATACCAGGGCCCTCGGCCCCAGGCGTGGCGGGGGGAGCGGCTATACTTGGGCGATGCGCCACCGCCTTCACCGCCCCCGACTCGTCTGGGTGGGCTTCATCTTGTTGCTTGTGAGCGCTCTCACTTCTGCGGCGGCTCAGGTGTCCGTGCCGACGTTCGGCACGCGCGGCGGCGTGGCAGACGAGCTCGTTCAGAGTTTCATGTCGGCGTTCCGCTCGGCGGTGGGCACGGCTACCGGCCTTGAAGTGCGCAGCGGCGAGTTGATCACCCCTGGCATAGCGGGCAGCCTCGAGCCGGAGTTCGCCATGCTGATCGCCGAACTCGACCAGGCGCGCTACGCCATCAGCGGTGAGCTCTCGCGTGTGCCTTACGACGGCGGCGCTGCATTCGGCATCAACATCTTGGTCGTCGACGCAGAGAAGGACCGCAGCAGCGACTTGATCAGCTTGCCGCTCGACCCGAACGCCATGCAGCCGACCGTCGATGAGCTGGCCGCGGCCGTCGCCACCTTCACCACCGCTCGCCTCGACCTGGCTAGGGGAGACGCTGGCGTCTTCGTTTCGAGTGAGCCAACGGACGCACAGGTCTTCCTAGACGGCGTTGCGCTCGGGCGCACCTCGCACCTCGACGTTGCCATGGTCGCGCCGGGTCGCTACCAGCTGGAAGTCCGCAAGGAAGGCTTCTTGCCCGACGTGCGCATGGTCGAACTAAGGGGCGCAGACACCGCGTTCGTTCACGTCGTACTAACCGCCATCTCGGGCGGCAGCATCCAGGTGGTCGTTACGCCGCGGGCGCACGTCTTCCTCGACGGGGTCGAGGCTGGCACCAGCCCGATAACGTTGGCCGCGCTGCCTGGCACGCACCGCGTGACCTTGGCGCGCGAGGGCTTCGCGGACGAAGTACTAGACGTGCTCGTGCGCAACTACCGCGTTTCTCGCGTTGACCGCGAACTCACCCCCGCCTCCGACCCGCTCGTGTTCTGGGAGGAGCGCCGCGAGGTGCTCATCTACATCGACGGCGTGCTGCAGCCGGGCGCGTTCGCCAGGGGCATCAAGCCGGGCCTCCGCAGCTTCGAGTTGCGTGAGGCGCGTGAATCACGTACTTACTTGCGCGCCGTGCCAGAGCACGGGGTGTACCAGTTGGACCTCAGCACCGGTGACCTCGTCCCTGTCACGCCCCAGAACTGACTAACCTCACTTCGGTAAGGCGAACGGCACGACCAGCCCGACGGTCGCCTCGTAGCTCGTTCCGTCAGGGCTACTCAGGTCGCTGACACCCTGGACCGCCACCTCCCATGAACCGCCACCCAAGGCAGTAGAGGCAGGTGCCGACGCCGTGACCGCCAGGCGTAACGGCGGCACGTCAAGGCGGTACGGCTCGAAGGCGGCGTCGAGGCCAAGCCTGACGGCCCCGAACTCCTCGGCGACCCCAATGCGGCCGCCAAACGCGACACCTGCAGGCGAGACCCCTACCAGTGCCGCGAAGCTCCAGTCTGGCGCCCGCCCGCGCGGCAGAACCATGCCGACGCCGACAGCGGCGTTAGCCGAACCGAGGCCGGGTGGAGCGTAC
>JBIQMD010000146.1:0-5333 GCA_044463725.1 Truepera radiovictrix | reverse complement strand
TAGTGGCAACCTACTCGGCGTGGATGGCCAAGTCAGCTAGCGCCCAACGCCGCGCAGCCGCGCCCTTTGCAGGCGTTTGAGGGGCCCGCGCGACGATTCGCGTGCGTCGCCAGAGCCGCCTGGCTGCATCGTCTTGACTAATAGTGCATAACGCAGTATTCTGTTCTTTATCAGCGCTTACGGGCGCTGTTTTTTGTTGCCCCGCACGACTTTCTGGCGCGCGGCGCCGGGCAATCACGCTCTCGCGACTAGTTCTGGGGAGTCTACGCGCGCGTTGCCTACTGCCTTGGCTACCGGCCAGCTCTCGAGCAGTCCGTCTGCGGCCGGTGTCAACAGGTCTTCGACTGCTCTGGCGTCATGTTCGCCTGGGTCGAGCCACCTCTCCCACGCGTCGGTTTCGAGGATAACGGGCATGCGGTCGTGTAGCGGGCGCATGTCGTCGTTGGCGTTGGTCGTGAGGATGGTGCAGCTGAGTAGCGCGCCCTCTCCCCTGCCCCAGTAGGCGTAGAGGCCCGCGAACGCCAGCGGGGCGCCGTCCTTGCGGTGGATGAAGTAAGGCTGTTTGCCGCTGCCTTCGGCTTTCCACTCGTAGAAGCCGCTGGCCGGGATGAGGCAGCGTCCGTTCTTCATGGCGTCACGGAACGATGGCTTCTCGGCCGCGCTCTCCGAGCGGGCGTTGAAGAGGTTGGCCTTGAACTCACCTGGGTCCTTGACCCAGTGAGGCACGAGGCCCCAGCGCATGCTGTCTAGCTCGCGAGTGCCGTCCTGGCGTTCCCTTACAACGGGAACGAGCTGCGTTGGCGCGATGTTGTAACGCTCCGCGAGCGGGAAGGTGGCAACCTCGAACAGTGATGCCAGGTCGTCCTCGTGGTGGTACAGGGTGTAACGACCGCACATGCGTTGCCTCCTACTGGACTTCCTTGAGTTCTGCGAGGATCTTCGCGCGCTCCTCCGGCCCGTACTCAACTAGCGGGTCGTAGGTCTTGAGGTACGCCGCGAGGTCCTGCAGGTGAGGAGGGAAAGCCAGGAAGTTGTGGGTGGTCATGACGTCCATCCGGCTGGCTTCGTACAGCGCGCCTTGCCAGCCGTCGGCTTCGAGGCGTTCGAGCGTGAAGCGGTGGACGGTTGCCTGCATGAGGGTGTGGATCAGGTCGCGTTGGTCCCGGTTGAGGTCGTCCCATGCGGACTCCGCCAGCCGCCGCCTTGCGCGGTGCATGGCGTCTGCGATGGTGGCGGCGATGGCGCGTGCCTGTTCGCGGTTGAGGGGCTGTGGTCCGCTGGCCTCGGCAACGTCTTGCTTGGGCGGTTCCACTCCTTGCTGGAGGAGGCTGTTGACGAAGCCACCGAGGTTGAAGATGGGACGCCCGGCCTGCTCGGAGCGCGCCTGGAGTACGCGGGCATACGCCACGAGGTCGAGGACGCGTTGGGCGCCGTGGCGCGCGACGGTGCGCTCGGGGTCTTGGGTCCAGCCGATGTCGCGCAGCGCGTCCGCCGCCTGGAGCTCCTTGAGGAGCTGCTCCTTGTCCGCGCTCTTAGCCACCCGGTTAGCCAGGCTGGCGGGCAAGCGGACGCGCGGTTGGAAGACGTCGTTGCGCCTGATGCTGAACGACACCCTTTGGAACTTGCGCCCGACCTTGTGCGGTTCGTAGTCGAACGCCAATGACGTGTAGGCGGCGAACTCCTCCTGCGCCTTGTCTAGGACGTAACGGAAGTCCTTGAAGCGTTCGTACTTGCCGTCGAGCCCGAGGCGGAGCTTGAGGTCGTCGACGTCGAAGATCAGTTGATTGCGTTCGCCTGCGTAGCTCGCCGTGTAGAGCACCTCGAAGAGGCGCATGCTGTTGAAGCTCTCGAACGACAGCAGCTGGTCGGTTGGGATGATGCTGAAGTCGCGGCGCAGCTGCAGGAGATACGGTTTGAGACGGTCGTGGATCTTGATCTCGATCGCGGCCATCTGCCCTGCCTCGCGACCGTTGTCGTAACGCGCTTCCGACACCCACTGGAACATCACCCAGTCGCCGTTCGGTTCCTTTATCTGGATGGTCTGCTCTAGTAGTTCTCTTGCCGATTCCTCGATGCGCGAGTAGATGCTCTTGCCGCTGATGTTGAAGAGCTGCGCGTACTCCCAGGCCGTGATGCGGATCGGCTCGAGGGTGAGGTCTTCCTTGCTGATGTCGGACAAGGCGAGCACGAGGAGGCGCTTGGTGAGGATGCCCATCTCTTGCCTGCTGAGCGCAAGCGGGTTCGCCTGAGTGACGGCCAGCGAGCTGCCGCTGCGCCGCGGCGCTTGTCTTGACTTGCTCTTGTGCCGCTGTGCGCGGTGGCGACCGCCGAGCGGCTCGACGAGATCGCCAAGGGGCGGGTTGCCTGCTTCTCCTGCTGCCTCGCCGCTCTGGGCACTTGCGCCGTACTCGCCGTAGGCCTCGCTCGTGGTCACGCTCACCTACTCCTCTTGGCTGGGCACACCATCTCTTCGGTCGTTCGCGTTAGCCTCCGCATGGCCTCGCTGGGCGCTGCGGGCGCCGTCCGTGCCATGTGCTTGCGCAGATGATACGGCTAGTGGGAAGGCGTGGTCAACCTTTCCCCCTTCTTCCCCAGTTGCCGGACATGCGCAGCCTGGGTTCCCCCACTTCCCCACCTTGGTACCTTGCTCCTCCCCCTTGGTACCCTCCGTTACCCACACACGTACCGCGCACGTCCCGCCTCGGTCCCCACGGTGTCCCACGAACGTACCGCCGCTTCCCCGGCTGATCTCTGGTTTGTGCGTCAGGGACGGGCATCGACGGCTCTCCATTAAAGGGAATGTAAAGCTTATGAGTAAATAACAGCAACCACATGCTGTTGGTTGCAGGTCGAAGAAGACCACCACCACGACCACAACCCTCGAGGTACCGCCGGTGTCCCACTTGGCGCTCCCCGAGCAGCGGAGTTCCGCTGGTGTCCCGCCCGGTTCGCCGAGGCTCTTACCTGCAACGGCCACGGTTGCGGGCTCCGTGGGTCCCGCTGGTTCCCCAGTTCGTGACCCCAGTCCCTCAGGTTCCCCCGTTGTCTGCTGCCGTTGCGCCGACGTTCTGGCGCTTGAGCTCGGGTCGAAGCGTCCGGCGGCCTTCAACGTCGGACTCCGCCCGATCTTGGCGGCGCCGTTGGTTAGAACCATCCAGCGTAGTTGCCTACGGAGAGAGTGTCCCGTCGGCAACGGGGTTTGTTCGGCGCACCTCTCTCCTCCTGTTCGCGGGTGTTCGGTTAGATCGCAGGCGGGCACGCTGTGATCATGACGCTCGCTGACAAGGTGGGGATGGGAGGGTACTTGGGGGTGCCGCGGCAAACGGTTGGGGCCGTGCACGTGTCCTCGTGGTCCAAGTGGGGAGCGGTCGGTACTCGTAGATGGACAACCGCTCTGGTCGCGGCGCCGGAATGATGGCGAAGCTAGCGGCACGAGATGCGGCCAAGCCACCGTTGCGGGAGCCGCCATAACGTTATGGCGAGTCGTGGTGTCTGTTGGAAGCGGTGCGGCGATGAATACGAGGTCGGCATCGCGGTCAAGCCCTCCGCGCTCAAGTCCTCGCCGCAATCCCGGTCTGGTCTCACTGCCTGAGGCGGGCTTCGAACGCCATAACGTTATTGCGGTCTAGGCGGAGCGCTCCGACCGGCGCGCTGGCCCCCGCGGGCGCGCTCTCCCCTCCCGCAATACCGTCATGGCGCCGATCGCGCGCAATCGAGAGGCGTCGGGGTGCATTCCTGGTCCGTGCCGCCGCCCCCGGCCCCGCGGCGCTCACACAGCCGCGGGGTACAATCCGCAAGAGTTGCTCAAGTCGAGCGCGCCGCGGTCGTGCGTTGGCCGCGCCCGGCCCAACCGGGCTGTTCTCCGAGGAGGCGCTAGTTGTGAAGGTACTGACGTTCTTCAACCACGCCGGCGGCGTTGCCAAGACGAGCACCGCCCGTGACGTCGGGTACGTCCTAAGCGAGCTAGGGCGCAAGGTCCTGCTCATCGACGTCGACCCGCAAGCGAACCTAACGAAGTGGCTCGGAGTGGATGATGACGTGGCGCTGGCGCAGACCATCTACCCTGCCGTGCTCGGCGACCTCGACCGCGACGAGGGCGGTAGCAAGTTGGAGGCCGACGACGAGCTGATTCTGCCTGCGCCCTTGCGCGTTCACGGCATGGACCTCATTCCCAGCAACCTGAGCATCGCCATCGTAGAGCGCGAGATCCTCAGCGTCTTCATGGGCGTCATGCGCCTGCGCGAGGCCGTGAGGCGACTGGGTGGCTACGACTACGTGCTGATCGACCCGCCGCCTAGCCTCGGGCAGTTGTCTGCGCTAGCCGTGGTCGCGGCCGACCGGGTCGTGGTGCCACTGCCAACTAACCGCAAGGGGCTCGACGGCATTCCAACCGTCATTCGCATGGTCAAGGAGTACCGCAAGGCGGCGACCGGACTGGAGATCGCCCTGTTCGTGCTCACGCAGCACGACCGCCGCACGCGCCACGACCGTGACGTTCTCAGTGTCATCCGCGATCAGCTCACCGCGGTGGCGCCGGTGTCCACGCCGTTGGGCAGTAGGCCGGCGTATTACTCGGATGCGCAAGTGAAGGGCATGCCCATCTCGCTCTACGCCAAGGGCAGCGAGGCTGACAAGGAGATCAGACAGGTCACTGCCGAGTTGTTGGAGCGCCTGGAGGGAGACGGCCGTGGCTAAGAAGCGCAAGCAGGACATCGACCGCGCTGCGGTGTTCGAGGCCATCCTGGGCGATCTTGGTGCCGTTGAGCCAGCGGCCGGCGTGGCAGGCGTGGCGCTAGCTGAGTTGCAGTACAACGACCAGCAGCCACGGAAGCACTTCGACGCTGCGAGCCTCGAGGACTTGGCCGCAAGCATCCGCGACAAGGGCGTGCTCGAACCCATCATCGTCAGGCGCGTGGGTCAGGGATTCGAGGTCGTCGCGGGCGAACGGCGTGCCAGGGCGGCGCGTGCCGCTGGGCTGACGGAGGTCCCTGCACTGGTCGTCGAGCTCGACGACCGCGAGGCCCTCGAGATCGCCATCACCGAGAACCTCCAGCGCGAGGACCTCAATGCGGTCGAGGAGACCGAGGCGGTGCTTGGGCTGTTGGAGCTAACGCTAGACAGCTCGCGGAGCGAGGTCGTGGCGCTGCTGCAAGCGCTCTACAACGAGGAGCGTGGCAGGGGCAGCTCCAGGCCGGTTGACCGGGCGCGGCGCGACGAGGCAAGCGCGTTGTTCAAGCAACTTGGGCGCTTCAGCGTGTCGTCGTTCGTTACCAACAGGCTGCCGATCCTCGAGTTCCCGCCAGAGCTGCTCGACGCCGTCAGGGGCGGCCAAT
>JBIQMD010000145.1:0-5340 GCA_044463725.1 Truepera radiovictrix | reverse complement strand
CGCCGTGACGAACGGCTCCCCAAACCCGAGCGCGTAGAGCTCGAAGAACTCGCCTGCCTCCGCGTGGCGCGGGTCGTCGACCTTGGTGGCGACGAGGATGACGTTCTTGTTCATGGTGCGCAACCACTCAGCGACTTCGTGGTCGGCGCTGACGACGCCAGCGCGGCCGTCGACGCAGAGGAGCACTAGGTCGACGCCCACGAGGGCGGCCTCCACGCGCTCGCGGATGGGCGCCTCCCAGCGGTCTCCCGACCACAGCCCGCCGGTATCGAAGAGACGGAAGGTGCGCTCGTCGTCGGTGACGACCTGGCCCTCCTTGACGTCGCGCGTAACGCCTGGAACGTCAGCGACGATGGCCTCCCTCCGGCCGACCAACCGGTTGAAGAGACTCGACTTGCCGACGTTAGGTCTGCCGACTATGGCGACGCTATACAAGGACCACACCCACTCTCACACCGCGTCCGTTCGCCCACGCGCGCGCGCTCATCGCGCCCTTCGAGGCGGGCTTCACGACGCCCAACTCCACTATGCCAGAGCCGGTGGCCACCTGAACGACGTCGCCAGTTAGGCCAACGACCTGTCCTGGCGCGGCCGCACCCGTCTCCGCGTCCGGCAGAGCAGTCAACTCGAGCACTTTCACGCGGCCGTCCCCGAACTCGAACGAACTACCAGGCCAACCGGCGACGCCACGGTGACGATTGGCGACGCTAAGGGCCGAATCGTGCCAGCGCACATACCCATCCTCAACGGTGAGGGGCGGCGCCAACGTGACCGCTCCCTCGTCTTGCGGCGTTACGGGCAACGAGTCAGCTGCTAGCAGCGTAAGCGCCTCCGTTAGTACCTCGGCGCCCAACTGCGCTAGGGAGGCCGCCAGCGTGGTGGCGTCGTCGCTTGGCTCGACGGTTACGCGCCGCTGCAGGCGGATGGGGCCAGTGTCGAGGCCCTCTTCCGTCTGCATTATGGTTATGCCGGTCTCGGCGTCTCCTGCGATCAGGGCTCGTTGGATGGGCGCCGCCCCGCGCCAGCGCGGCAGCAAGCTCGCGTGAACGTTGAGGACTCCGAAACGCGGCAACTCGAGAAGGGCAGGCGGGAGGATACGGCCGTAGGCCGCCGTCACGCCGACGTCGAGATCCAGCGCCCGCAGGCGAGCTAGGAACTCCGGGTCACGCAGGCGCCGCGGCTGGGCGATGTCGATGCCTGCCGCCGCCGCCAGGCGCGCTGCGGCCGGTTGGCGCAGTGCGAGCCCACGGCCGGCAGGCTTGGGTGGTTGGGTGACGGCGAGCACGACATGGTGCTGCCTGGCGAGCGCCTCCAGCGTCGGCACGGCGAAATCAGGAGTGCCGAAGAAGGCGACCCGTAACGGCTTCACCGCTTGACTGCCGCCCTGTCCTCACGCAACAGGGCCTTGGCGCGGCGCTGCATGTCGACGAGCTCCCTGCGGTGCTCCTCGAGGAAGGCCTGCCTGCGCGGCTCTGGGAGGTGATCGTAGTAGAGGACGCCCTCCAAGTGATCGAACTCGTGCTGGAGCACGTGCGCGAAGTAGCCGTCCGCGCTGATGGTATGGCTGGCCCCCGAGAGGTCCTGGTAGGTGACGTCGACCGCCAGGTCGCGCGGCACGTCAAGTGCGGTGAGGCCGGGGAGGCTAAGGCAGCCGTCGCGCGCGAGTTGTACGCCGTCACGGCGCGTGATGACCGGGTTGACGATCACGTGCTCGACGCGCTGTTCCCAGCGCGAGTCGTCTTCCTCGTCATCGTCGGATGGCGTTGGCAGCTCGAGCGCTACGAACATGCGCCGCGACACGCCGATCTGCGGCGCGGCTAGGCCAACGCCCTCGGCTGCGTACATGGTCTCGAACATGTCGGCAGCGAGAGTCTTTAGGCGCTCGTCAAAGCTTGTAACTGGCAATGCGCGGCGCCGCAGAACGGGGTCGCCGAACAGCCGAATGGGGTGAATCAAGGTTCCTCCTGCTGTCACCGTGGTGCAGGGGCTGTCAGCGTGGCACGGCCTCGGCGGCGTACTGCAGAGTCACGGTTGGAGAGCTAAGCGCCACCACCCCGGCAGGCAGGGTGAGGCGAACAGGCAGAGTATACCGGCCAGAAGCCGTTCCGCCGGTAGGCGGCTCTACCGTGCCCGCCACCTGCGTGACGGCGGCGAGTGCATCCGGCTTGCCCGCCACGGTGACCGTGGCCGCGCTGAGGGTGGCGCTCAGCAACCGCGCGTCGCTCGGCGGCGTGAAGGCGAGTTCCACTTCTTTCGTCCGCAGGACGTTGTTGGCCGTGAAAGTGACCGTGACCTTGGTCGGGGCGAAGGTCACTCCCGGCACCGGCAGCCCGTTGGCGTCGAGCGCGAGCAGTTCGACGTCTCCGCCCTTGGCAGGCGCGAGGGCCACGGTGCGCGTGACCTGGTCGAGGACCTGCCGCCGCCCAGTCAGCGTCACGCGCGCCGGTTGGGCGCTGGCGCTTAGCTCCTCGCCTTCCGGCGCGGCGCCGAGCAGCCCGACCTCGACTGGCAGGTCGCGGCTAACCACCTGCTCGAGGAAACCGATGACGACCTCGGGGTCCACGTGGAGGAGGCGCACGTCCGGCGGGGTCTGGACTTGAATCTGGCGTTCGAAGTCGCCTGCCACGTCTGCCAGGTCGAGGGTGGCGCGGAGCTGATCGGCGCGCAGGCGGTCAACGCGCGCGCTGGGGCCCGTCACGCTAACCTCGACGACGTCAGGCACGCCAACGGCGATGGCGTTGGCGTCTACGCCGTCGACCTCGAGGGGCAGCAGGAACGAGCGTTGCGTCGTGCCCGTGCTGGTGCTTGCCACGAGAAACCAGACTACGAACGCTGCCAGCACGGCGACGAGCTTGCTCGGCCAGTTGCGCAGCAGGCGCTGCAGAAGCGCGACGAGTACCGCCCAAGCGCCGGTCATCGTGCGTACGCCTCTCGCAGGGCCTTGAGGACGTCGGCCGGTGCGATGTCGGTCGTCAGGAGGCCCTCTTGCGCGATGCTGACGGTGCCGCGCTCCTCGCTAACGACGACGACGAGCGCGTCGGTCACCTCCGAGAGGCCGAGGGCCGCGCGGTGGCGGGTGCCGTGCTTGACTGACCAGCCCTCGTGCTTGTCCGAGAGCGGGAAGATGACGCCAGCGTGGGTGACGAGGTCCTCTTTGATGATGACGGCGCCGTCGTGCAGCGGGCCGGTTGACGCGAAGATCGTTTGGAGCAGCGCCGCGCTTACGGGGGCGCCGATGGGCGTGCCGCGGTCCGTGTACTCCTTCAGGGGAGTGCGGCGCTCGACGGCAACGAGCAGTCCCTTACGTTGACTGGCGAGTTCGCGGACGGCCGTCATGATCTCGGTTACCGGGTCGGCGCTGACGCTGCGCTGCATGCGGCCCCTACCGACCCGCTCCAGCACAGCCCGCAACTCGGGCTGGAACACGACAACGACGGCGAAGAAGCCGACTGGCGCGATGGCGTCGAACAACCACTTCGTTGCTTGCAGTCCGAACTGCCCGGCAAGGAACCAGAGCCCGGCAACGGCGAGGAGTCCGCGCAAGACGTTCCAGGCGCGGGTTCCACGCAGGAGTGCGTAGGATTGGTACAGCAGTACGGCGATAATCAGGATGTCGATGACGTCCTGGATGCCGAAGCCTTCGAAGATTGCCAAGCGCGCGCCTCCGGTGCGAGGTCAGGGGAGGATATCACGACCAGGTGCGGTCTTCGGCGCTCTCATTGCCGCGCTTAGCGCCTGCTAGAGTGTCTAGGGAGGGCTGTATGCCGAACGCAAGCTTGAATGAACTGCAAGAAAGAGTCCAAGACCTCCGGGGGTATCTTTGACTTGGCTTCCAAGAAGGCCAAGCTAGAACTCCTAGAACCGCAACTGAACGATCCCAACCTGTGGAACGACCCTGAGAACGCCAGGCGCATCAACCAAGAAGCCACGCAGCTGCGGCGCGTGGTGGAAGAGTTCAGCGCCATCGCAGGCGACGTAGAGGGACTAACCGAGCTCTACGAGTTGGCCACCCCGGACGAGGAAGACGAACTGGGTAGCGAACTGACTAGCGTAGAGGCTCGCCTCGACAAGCTCTACCGCGAGACACTCTTCAATGGCGACCACGACGCTAGGGCCGCGATCGTCACCATCAAGCCAGGCGCTGGCGGCACGGAATCTTCAGACTGGGCAGGCATGCTCCTGCGCATGTACCGGCGCTTCGCTGAACGGCACGGCATGCAGGTCGAACTACTCGACCTGGTACCCAACCACGACGCACCGAACGGCATCGAGTACGCCCAGATGATCGTGAGGGGCGAGCGCGCCTTCGGAATGCTGCGCGTCGAGGGCGGCGTTCACCGCCTCGTGCGCGTCAGTCCGTTCGACTCGCAGGGGCGGCGGCACACGTCGTTCGCATCTGTCGAAGTCATGCCCGAGATAGACGACAGCTTCGACTTGAACATCGACCAGAAGGACCTGCGCGTAGACGTTTACCGCTCGAGCGGGCCGGGCGGCCAGTCGGTCAACACGACTGACTCAGCTGTGCGCGTCGTCTACAAGTCAGGTACTCCTGACGAGATCATCGTGACCATTCAAGACGGTAAGTCGCAGATCAAGAACCGCGAGAAGGCCATGACGGTTTTGCGGTCGCGGCTTTACGAGCGCGAGGAGCAGCGCCGCCTGGCCGAGCAGTTGAAGGCCAGGGGGGATCAGAAGGCCATCGAGTGGGGTTCGCAGATCCGCTCTTACGTGCTGGACAAGCAGTACGTGAAGGACCACCGCACGGCGGCCATGCGCCACGACCCTGACAACGTCCTAGACGGCGACATCGAGGACCTTATCTGGGAGGGCCTCGAATGGTCCGCCAAGAACGAAATGGCCGCCTAGGCCGCAGTGCCGCGCATCCTGGCCATCGCCGACGTCGTCTCGCCAGTCGTCTACTCGAACAACTTCCCCGGTAACCTCGCCCCGTTCGACCTCGTGTTGAGCGCGGGCGACATGCCCGGGGAGGTCCTCGAGTTCGTAGCAACCAAGACGCGTGTAACGCCCCTCTACGTGTTCGGTAATCACGCCTCCGGCTACGTGCGAGACCCCCAGTCGGACGAACCGCGCCCACCGGGCGGTTGCACGAACGTCCACATGCGGGTCGTGAGCGTCGCCGGCCTGCTCGTCGTTGGCATCGAGGGCAGCTTGCGGTACCGTGACGGCCCACACCAGTACACGCAGGCGGATTACCGCCACATGGTCATGCGCTTGGCGCCGCGCCTCCTCTGGAACCACCGCAGGCACGGCCGCGCCATCGACGTACTCCTCACGCACGCCGCCCCGCGGGGCCCGCATGAAGGAGACGACCACGTCCAC
>JBIQMD010000144.1:0-5346 GCA_044463725.1 Truepera radiovictrix | reverse complement strand
GGCGTGTATGGACGCATGGCGACGAGCATCACGAAGAACGTGAAGTAGGTGGTGAAGTAGACGGTGAACGACGTGAGGTGCAGTAGGACGTGGTGGTACCAGGGCGCTGGCTTGAGGTTGGCGCTCGTTGCGTCGAGGCGTTCGAGGAACTCCTGGAGCCGAGTGCGCCACCGCCGAATGCCGGGCACTTGCGTCAGCCAGGCTGCGGCGTTGATCAGCCACCGCAACCTGAATAGGAGCAACACCACCATCAGCCCGGTGGCGAGGAACACGGAGCCAGCGAGAAGTTCCGGCTTGGCGCCAGACAAGAGCCTAGTGGCGTGGCCGAGGACCAGGATGCTGAGGGGCACCGACCACGATAGGAAGACTAGGTCCAGGATCCATACACGCACGTTAATGGTCCATGCCCTCGCCGCGCCCATTCCGCCGCGCACGAGCGAGAGGGCTACTGCTGGCGCCTGTCCTGCGCTACCCGGCGTTAGCGCCGCCATGAAGAGACCGACAGCGTACGCGCGCAGGGCGGGCAAGAAGCCGAGGTTCTCGCCCGCGCGGCGCGCGAGGATCACCAGCCGCACGGCGCCGGCGACGTAGTTGACGGCGGCAAGCCCGAGCCCGGCCGCATATGCCCACGCTGGCACCGTCCAGGCGGTGGAGAGGTCCTCGCCGAGGAGCCAGAACGAGACGATCAGGCCGACTATTCCAAGCCCAACGGCGATCAGTACGGCCCGAAGCACGCTTGGTCTACGCTTCTACGCGGTTCTTGCCGAGGCGTTTCGCTTCGTAGAGGCGCGAGTCCGCCCGCATCAGCAGTGAGGCCTCGTCGTCGAACGGATCGGCGGTGGCCAAGCCAACGCTAGCGGTGATGGCGACGCCATGTGCCTCTAGGGTTCGTGTAGCGACGGCCTCCAGCACCTTGTTCGCTACGCTCGAGGCGCCCGCCAGGTCCGTCTCTGGTAGAACCACTACGAACTCCTCGCCCCCGATGCGCGCGACCAAGTCGATCTCGCGCGTGCAGGCCAGCAGCGCCTCGGCTGTGGCCCTGAGGACGCCGTCTCCGACGACATGTGTGTAAGTATCGTTCACTAGCTTGAAATCATCTAGGTCGATCATCAGCAGGCTTAGCGGCCTGTCGAGGCGCTTGGAGCGCAGGAGCTCGGCTGACAGTCGCTCCTCGAAGGCGCGCCGATTAGCGATGCCCGTTAGGTCGTCCGTGCGGGTGAGGCGCTGCAGGCGGGCCGCTTGGGCCTCTAGTTGCTCGTGCATCTCGCGGAGGTCAGCGTAGGCGCGGGCCAGCTCGACGTTACGCAACCGGTCGATCTCGCGGTCCTTACGCACGCGCTCGAGGTCGAGCTGCACCTGAAGGATCTGCGTCCTGCGGTCAGATAGGTGCCTCAAGGTTCGGTTGTTCAGTTCGTGGAAGCTCTGGAAGTGCGAGAGGGACTGCTCCCAGCGCCCCAACGACCTCAGGGCGTCCGACATGGCCCGGTGGGCTTCTGCCGCCTCGACTGGCGCGCCGCTCGCCGTGCCGCGCGCCACGGCCTCAGCGAGCGGGACGAGCGCTAGTTCGGGCTGCCCGCGGGCAACATACACGCGCCCGAGGCCGAGGAGCGCTTCGCACTGCACGAGTTCGCGCATCTCAGGCGACACGCGCTTGAGACACTCCTCGAAGTACCCCTGCGCTTCGTCGAGCAGGCCCTCGTCCGTGCTGAGCTCGCCGAGGCTGAGCAAGGCGAGGCGTTGCCCGTACGAGTCGGAACTGTCGTAGCTCTCCTGGAAGACGGTGCGGGCGCTAGCGCGATCACCGACGGCGCGGTGAGCCTCGCCGATGATCCGCAAGGCGGTCGAGCGGTCGCGTTGAGCGACGGGCGACGATGACGAGTGCAGCAGCGCGCGCTGCGCGTACTCCAAGGCCGTGTCGACCTGACCGAGGTCTAGGTAGGTGCGGGCGATGCCGTTCAGTGGGCCAGCGACCGCCCCAGGCCTGATCTTCTCCAACGCGTCGAGGGCCTCGAACTGGTTAGCCAACGCCTGCTGGTAGAGCCCTACGGCGTGATAGCACCAGCCCAACCCCATGACGGCAAGTGCAGCGCCAGCCTCGTCATCAAGGTAGCGCTTGACGTGCTGCTCGAGCTGCACCACTTGTAACGAGGCCATGTAGTCGGCTTGCCGGAACGTGCAGATCGCGAGAGCAGTAGCTGCGCGCGCCACCGCCTCTTGGTCGGCGGCGTCGAGCAGCGCGAGGCGCTCGTCCCAAGTGGCAGGAACTGCGCTTGGGTCGATGGCGGCGAGGGCGAGGGCCTCGTAACCGAACGCCAGCGCGTCGTCGTACCTGAACTCGTTGCAGGCGGCTGTGGCCGCCGCTGCGAGCGTACGTAGGCGATCTTCTTTTCGTCCGACCTCTTGCGGCATACGCGAGTAGCCTGTCCTCCGAACTGCGAGCGCTACCTATTATTACCGAGTGCAAGGGTCGAGAGATCCCCTGGGCTGGGGACCGCCTAGGTCCAGCGGTCGGCGTACTCGGGGCTAGCTGTGACGGGCAACCTGGCGCGGAGGAAGTCGCGTTCGCTCTCCAACCACTCGGGCAACTTGAACGCCAAGCCGAGCTCGTCGGCTGGTTCGTCAACCGTGAAGCCTGGAGCGTCCGTCGCGACCTCGAACACGGCCCCTCCTGGCTCCTTGAAGTAGACCGATTTGAAGTAGTGACGGTTCTTGACGGTCGTTGGGGCGAGGTCCTCTGCTAGTAGCGCCTCACGAACTTCCTCAAGGTCGGCTCCGCTTGACCGCAGGGCAACGTGGTGGATGCTCCCAGTACCTAGCCTGGCCGGCAGTGCGGAGGGCACTTCGTGCAGATCTAGGTAGCCGCCCGTTGGGTAAGAGGTGGCGTTCGGCAGTGCAGACTGCGCCGCGCTTGGTCCTAGCCGCACGCGCCGCGCACCGCCTGCCGCGTGGTCGTCGCTGACAACGACCATGCCAAGCGCGCGGCTCAGTACCGCCACGGTCTTGTCTAGCCGCGGGGCGGCAACCGAGACGCTATGCAGGCCCTGCAGTGCCAGCGCGTCCGACACGGGGGCGCCTGGCCAGTTGAGGGCGCGAATGCCTGTCTCGCCCTCGACGAGCTCTAGCGGTGTGCCGTCAGGGTCAGCGAACGCCACGACTGTCTGACCGAAGCGCTCGGAGGTGGTGTACGCGATCTGGTGGTCAGCTAGCCGGTGGCGCCACGCGTCCAGCGCGCCCACCGGCACGCGGAAGGCAACGGCCGTCGTTTCGCCTGCCCCGCGCACGGCGGGTCCAGCGCCCGCCCACGGGAAGAAGGTGATCAAAGTACCTGGCTGCCCGAGCGGGCCGCCGAAGTAGAGGTGGTACGTCTGCGGGTCGTCGTAGTTGACGGTGCGTTTGACGAGTCTGAGGCCAAGAAGCCTCACGTAGTACTCGATGTTGGCTTGCGGCCGGCCGGCGATGGCCGTTACGTGGTGGAGGCCCGTGCTTACGAACGACATGCAGTAGAGCGTAGCAAGGGGCACGCGTCCGCTGCCCGCGCCACCGTACCGTAGCGCTGTGAGGTTGCCGTGGCCGACGGAATTCGTAACCGGTTTTGGAGCTCCGCCACCGTGGGAGCCGGTGGCCGCTTCGGACCGCAAGGCCGCGACCATCGCCATGTTCTTCAACCTCGAGTGCCCCGGTTGCGTTTCGCGTGGCGTGCCGTTCCTCAAGCGCCTTGGCGCCGCGTACGGCGACAAGCTAAGCACCTTGCTCGTGCATACGAGCTACGGTCACCGGCTGCTTGAGCGCGACGAGGTGGTGCCAGCGCTTACGCACTTCGCGAACGACTACGCGCGCCTGGCCATGCCGGTAGCGCTCGACCTCTCAGGAGACTTGGCGCGTGCGTGGGGCGTGGAGGGTACGCCGCACACGTGCGTGTTCGACGGCAACGGTGACCTGCAGCGGTCGCTCTTCGGATCGCAAGACAACGCCCGCACGCGCATCGAGTACCTCCTCGAGGAGCTGACGAGTGCGGCGCCTTCGTGAAGTGTGCAGCGACTGCTATTGAACTGACCCGCGCCGTTCGGCTAAGATAGCAAGGCTTGACGCACGGAGGCCGGCTGGTCCGGTGGCAAACGCTTGTCGAAGTCGCTGCCAACACCCTCCCAAACGCGTCCGTTGCGGGCAGAAAAGCGCCGTGGCGTTCAGTTCGACCGTGCTGGTCGACGACCTGGAGACGAAGATGAAGTACAACAAAGGCGCCATCCTGCGCTCTATTGAGCAACCCTATTTGCGTAACGACCTCCCGGACTTCGATACCGGCGATACCGTCCGCGTCGATTACAAAGTCGTCGAAGGTGCCCGCACCCGCGTGCAGGCCTTCGAGGGCGTCGTCATTGCCCGCAAGAACGGCAAGGGCGCACGCAGCACCATCACGGTTCGCAAAGTCTCATTCGGCGAGGGTGTCGAACGCGTCTTCCCCGTGAACTCCCCCCTCATCGAGAACATCGTAGTTGTGCGCCGTGGCCGTACGCGCCGCGCGAAGCTCTACTACCTGCGCGAACTCCGTGGCAAGGCCTCGCGCCTCAAGACTGACGTTGCGCGCCAGGAACGCGACCGCGCCGTTGCGCGCGCCGCCAAGGCCGACAAAGAGTAATCGACCTCAGCTAACGGAGTCGCCCCCTCACCTGCGTGGTGAGGGGGCGCTGTCATTTGGCCTAGTGCTTGCTCTAGTCGACGACGATGATGGCGTTCGGATCGAAGGTGCGCGGCGCCAAGACGGCGGCGGCCGTTGGCGTGGCCAGGAATCGCTCCAACCCGCTCAGCGCCGCTCTGCTGACGCTGCCGCTTCTCTCGGCCTCCTGCCGGAGCACGCCGACGGCCTCGTCGAACGTACGGCGTTCACGGTGCGGCCTTGGGGCGGTCATGGCCTCGAACTTCTCGGCGAGGCTGAGGAGCGTGTCGATGACCTCGTCGCGCTCCTCGGGCGCAAGCGGGGTCAAGGTGGCGTCGATGACGGCAGTCGGCTCGAACCCACCGTAGGTCTCGGTTACTGGCGCCTGATCGGCTAGGTCAAGGACGCCCTTCAGGGAGCCCCGCAGGAGTGGGCGACCTGACCGCACGATCTCGATCTCCGTGTCGGATAGGGTCCTATGGCTGTCGAGCACCTCGGTTGGCGTGGCGAGGCGCGCTACGTCGTGCAGTAGCGCCGCCCGCTTGAGGCGCCGCAGCGCCGTAGCCCCTAGTCGCAGTGGCGCGTCTAGTTGCAGCCCGGCGCCAACCGCCAGCTCCCGCACGCGCTCTGAGTGCCGGTAAGTCCAGGGCGACTTCGCGTCGATGAAGCGCGCGAAGCCACTGAAGAGCCGG
>JBIQMD010000143.1:0-5381 GCA_044463725.1 Truepera radiovictrix | reverse complement strand
CCCTCGGCTGCATCGCGGTGCAGGGCGCTGGTTTCGCGGGTGCGGGGTTAACACGGTGCCTGGTCATGCTGCGGCCCGAACAGCTTGAGCTGTCGGACGCAGGCGTCACGGCGCGCGTCATGAGCACTAGCTTCTTCGGCCACGACAGCGTGGTGCGGCTGCGTCTCGGTGCCGACGGCTTGGGGGCGCTGGTGCAGGTGCGGGTGCAGGGCCACTCCCTGCCGCAAGCCGGTGAGCTTGTGGGCGTGCGCGTTATGGAAGGGACGCTCGCGCGCGTTACGACGCATGACCACCCAGAACACGCGACCGCCTGAACCGCCTGTTCCTCCAGTAGCACCCCGCCGCCGCCCTCAGGTCCGTGGAGGGCGGCCGCCACTGATCGTGGTGGTGCCGGCGGTGCTGGTGGCGCTGCTGGCGTTGGCGCCCGTCGGGTACCTGCTCTTCCGCGGTGGGATGAGCCTGCCGCTACTCCTACGCGAGCTGTCCGGTCCAACCACCGGCATGCTCGTCACCAACACCCTGCTACTGACCCTGGGCGTGACGCTCACGTGCGCCTTGTTGGGGGTGGGGCTCGGGCTGCTGGTCGTGCGCACCGACCTGCCAGCCAAGCCGCTCCTCGTGGTGCTCTTCGCGTTGCCGCTCGGGATCCCGTCGTTCGTCGGGTCGTACACCTGGGTGGCGACGTTCTACGAACTGGCGCCCCGCTCGACCCTCATCTACGGCCTGCCGGGCGCCATCATCGTCCTTAGCCTAGCGATGTACCCGTACATCTACCTGCCGGTCGTCGCGGCCCTCAGGGGGCTAGACCCGGCGCAGGAGGAGGCGGCGCGCTCCCTTGGCCTCAAGCCGCGCGCCGCGTTCTTCCGGGTGACGCTCCCGCGTTTGCGCACCGCCATCGCGGGCGGCGCGCTGATCATCGCGTTGCACATGTTCGCGGAGTTCGGGGCGCTTGAGCTCCTGCGGTTCCGCACTCTCGCCACCGCCATCGTGCAGCGCGTGACGGTACTGAGCGCGCCCGAGGCCGCCAGGACCCTCTCCCTGGTGCTTGCAGTAGGGTCGCTGGCGCTGCTGGCGCTGGACATGAAGGCGAGGGGCCGACCCAGCGCCACCCGCACCGGTGGCGGCGTGGCGCGCGCGCCGACCCTATGGCGCTTGGGGCGGACTAAGTGGCTGTGGCTCGCCGCTTCGGCGCTACTACTCACGCTGTCGTTAGGGGTGCCGCTTTCGGCCATGGGCGGCGGTTTAGTGCGCCTCCTGGTGAGGCCGGACGCGGCCTTCGACTGGGCGCGGCTACTCGCGGCCACTCAAGACACCGCGCAGTACGCGCTGATCACGGCCGTGGTCGCCAGCATAGTAGCGATCCCGGTGAGCTTCCTGGCGGTCAGGTACCCCGGTAGGCTCGCGCTAGCGGCGGAGCGCTCGACCTGGATAGCCCACTCGCTCCCGGGGGTCATCGTCTCCCTCGCGCTCGTTTACCTAGCGGTGAGGTGGCTCTACCCGCTGTACCAGACGAGTGCGCTACTGGTCGTCGGCTACGTGATCCTCTACCTGCCGATAGCGATCGGGGCGCAGCAGGTGGGGTTCGCGCAAGCTGCGCCGCAGTTCGACAACGTGGCTCGCTCGTTGGGGGTGAGTTCCATCGCGGCCTTCTTCCGCGTCACGCTGCCGCTCGCACTGCCTGGCATGGCGGTCGGCGCCGTCATGGTCATGCTCAACGTTGGCAAGGAGCTCACGATGACCCTGCTCCTGCATCCGACGGGTAGCCGCACCCTCGCCACGGCCCTGTGGGCCACGACGGAGGGCGAGGTGCTCGACTTCGCGGCGGCCGCGCCGTACGCCGTCTCGTTGGTTCTGATCACGGCGCTGCCAGCGTTCTTGCTCATCCGGCAGACGTTGAGGGGCGCACGGCGCTGAGCCTCAGCGCTGGGGCTTGACGGCGGCGCGGGTCAGATGCGACACTCCCAACTAATCCTGAGTGCGTAACTCTGGATTAGGCGCTGACTGAAACGAACCCGCAGCGCCAACCAAGTCCTTGATCGTTCAGACACGCCGCCGCCAGCCACGGGGAGCGGCAGGAAGTTGGTAGACAGTGTCCATCCAAGCTAGGGGCAAGAGGCAGAACTGGTTCGCGGCTGTCTTCATGGCCGCGGCGATGCTCGTAAGCGCCGCCGCCGCGCAGACCCCCGTGACCCTCACCCTCTACTCCGGACAGCACGAGGACCTCGCCACTGCCCTCGCCGCCGGTTTCTACGAAGCCACCGGCATCCGGGTGAACGTGCGCAGCGGCAAGGACGCCGACCTCGCCAACCAGATAGTCGAGGAGGGCGCGCGCTCACCCGCCGACGTGTTCCTCAGCGAGGAGCCCGGCCCCGTGGATATGCTCGACCGCCAAGGCCTCTTCGCGCCCGTCGACCCCGCCACGCTGGCGCAGGTGCGGCCGTCCCTCAACCCCGGCACCGGCGACTGGGTGGCGGTCGCGGCGCGCTCGCGCGTCATCTTCTACAACCCGACGCTCATCGCCGAGAGCGACCTGCCTGCCAGCATCCTCGAGCTCACCGACCCCGTCTGGAAGGGCAAGTTCGCCTACGCTCCGAGCGGCGCGTTCGTGAGCACCGTCACGTACCTCCTCCACGCCATCGGCGAGGAGCAGACGCTTAAGTGGCTCGAGGGCATCTACAAGAACGGGCTGAACCTGCAGAAGAACGGTGCCGTCCGCGACGCGGTCGAGGCAGGCCAAGTCGCGTTCGGTCTGAGCAACCACTACTACTGGTACCTCCTAGCTCAGAGCCGCGGCGGCGAGGACAAGCTTGTCTCCCGCGTGCACTACATGGGCAACGGCGACGCTGGCGCGCTCCTGCTCCCTTCCGGAGCGGCCGTGCTCAAGTCGAGCAAGCATCAGGCGGAGGCCCAGCAGTTCCTCGCCTGGCTCACCGACGCGCAGGGCGGGCAAGCCATCATCGCAACGCAGACGCCGCAGTACCCCGCAGGCCTAGGGGTCGAGAGCGCGCTCGGCCTCAAGCCCATCGAGGACCTCTCGCCGCCAGCCGTCGACCAGAACAGCTTCCAGGACGGCGAGAAGGCCAAGGAGCTGATCATCAGGGCGGGGATCGTCTAGGCCCTCCCGTCGGAGGTCGCCAGCGTCACCGTTACGTCAGGCCTTCACTCTCCGCTCGTCCAGTGCGATGATGACTGAAATAGCTTGCTGCCGCGGGGGGCGGCGCGGCCTGGCCGTGGCTGTTTAATCTCGCAACGTGGGTCAGACCCACTCGCACGACTTCCCGTGCCGCAGGTGCATCGATTTCGCGCTCTGTTCTCTCCCGGCTGGGGTGTGCCACGCGCGAGCGGCTGCAGCGGCCAGATGCACGACGGGAGGGTCGCCGGTTGGTCAGGTGGCACAAGAACCCCCACTACGCCAGGTTCGGACGCGAGTGAAGTCGTGCTCCTCTCGACCCTAGGTCGTCTAGCCCTTTCGGGCGTTGAGTTCAGCCGCCCGAAACCGCTGTTGCTGCTGGCGTACTTGGCGGTCGAGGGCCCCCAGGATCGCCGCTTCCTCGCTGAGTTGTTCTGGCCCAACGCCGCCGACTCGCGGCAGAGCCTCACGGTCGCGTTGTCACAGTTGCGCGCCGCGGCGCCCACGCTGGTACGGAGCGAGGGTGGGCGGGTGTACTCGGACGTTCCCAACGACGCGGCCCTGCTTAGGGAGGCCATCATCAACCACGAGTGGGAGCGTGCCGCCGAGCTTTACGAAGGCAGCTTCCTAGCTGGTGTAGACGTCGAGCCAGGCAACCTCGAGCTTGAGGAATGGGCGTACGCCACGCGCGAGCTCCTCGCCCTCTCCGCCCAAGGTGCGCTCGTGGAGTTGGCGCAGCGCGCCCTGACCGGCTCCGACCTGCGCGCCGTTAGCCGCTTTGCCGAGCGCGCCGTCAAGCTGGCGCCTGACTGTGGAGGCGACCCGGTTCGATTGAGGCGCCTGGTCGCACTCCTCTCGGCAGTAGACAGCCCGCGCCTCAGCGCCTTACGCAAGGAGGCGGAGGCACTCGGCCTCTCCATGCCTGAGCCCTTGACTCAGCATGCGAACGCAGCACTGTACATGCTCCCGGCCGACCCCACTCCGTTCGTGGGTCGTGAAGCCGAGTTGACGTCTCTGGCCGCCCTGCTGGAGGGCGGCGCGCGCCTCGTCACCATCACGGGGCTGGGTGGGATGGGCAAGACCAGGTTGGCCGTCGAACTCGCCCGGCGCCTCGCGGACACCGCTAGGTACCGGCAGATCCGCTACCTCGGGCTGAGTGGTGCCCCGGTTGACGACCAGTTCGCGACCCTGACCGCCGACGTACTCGCCAGACCGAACGGTGGCCGCCGGAGCTCCGACAGGGCCGCTGCGGGCGGCGCGAGCCTGCTCGTCATCGACGATTTCGACCCCACCACTTCGCCGAGCGAGCAGGTGGAAGAGCTGCTCAGGCGCTCCCCTCTGTTAGACGTGGTGATCACCTCGCGTAGCCCCCTAGGCTTGGGGGCAGAGACACAGTTCCAGTTGCTAGGGCTCGATATCGGGTCGGAGGAAGACGGCAGCGGGTCGGCAAGCGAGGCGCTCGCCCTCTACCTCCAGGCGGCGAGGCGCTACGAGCCGTCCTTCGAACCTAGCGCTGCCGACGTCGCCAGCGTGCGCGGCATCTGCGAGCTGGTGGCCGGCTCACCGCTCGGCATAAAATTAGCGGCCGCTCTGGCGCGCGTGCTGCCCACCAGCGAGCTACTCAGCGAGATGATGCTCTCGCTCGACGTTCTAGAGGACGGTCACAGCGCGATGCCGGAGCGCCACCAGAGCGTGCGGGCCGTATTCGACAGCTCCTGGTCGACGCTGGCTCCGGACGAGCGCGCGGCGCTGGCGGGGTGCGCACTCTTCCAGGGGGGCTTCAACCGCGCGGCCGTCAGGCAGGTCCTCGGGCTCGACCTCAAGCTACTCAACGCCCTGCTCGAGCGGTCGTTGCTTAGGCGCAACGGTAGTCGCTACGAACTGCACCCACTCGTGCAGCAGTACGCGACCGAGAAACTGGGGGGCTACGACGCGGAGAAGTGGCGCGAGCGCCACGCCGCTCATTACGTTACCTGGTTCGCTTCCAAGCGGCCGGCTGACCAGCGTGCGGGTCAACGCCGGGCGCTCGAGGAACTCGAGCCAGACTTCCCGAATCTGCAGGCGGCGTGGCACTGGGCCGCGGCCGCGGGTAGGACGGACCTAATCGAGAGTGCCCTGTTCATGACCTCGAGGTTCTTGCTCCTGCGCGGGCGCACGAGCGAGCTGGGCAGACTGCTCCGACTGGCCGACGGCGCGGCCGAGGACGGCTCGCTGCTGAGGGCGCGCCTCTTGCGTTGGCGCGACGAGTTGG